>NZ_JAVSCF010000054.1:0-27608 GCF_031932565.1 Streptomyces sp. B1866 | reverse complement strand
GGCGCCCGGGCCCCGCGCGACCGGCCCGGCGGGCCGTCACCGCGGATCGTACGCCAGTGCCGGACCGGCCGAAGTGAAATCGACCGGATCCGGATCCCCTCGCCCTCCGCGCCGCCGCGTCCGCGCCCGTCGGATCTCCTGTCGCGCCTTCCGCCGGGCCGGCCGCCGGGCCCTGCCGCGCCCCGGCGCACGGCGTCACCCCGCGGGCCACTCCTCCTCCAGCGCCGCTACCAGCCGCGCCCGCCCGCCCGGGACACCCGGTGCCCCGGGCGCGGCCACCGGGCCGCCACCCTGGGCGCCCGCCGGGGTGCCGGGCCCGGCGGGCGCATCCGTACGGGCCTGGTCCAGCCGCAGCGCGGCGGCGCGCCCGCGCAGGGTCAGCGTCATGAGCTGGTTGCCGAACCACGGCCCCCCGGTCCTGCGCCAGTCCAGCCGGGTCGTCGCGGCCCGCCCGTGCCAGGCGAAGAGCCGTCCGATCCGCCGCCCGGCCCGGCTCCAGCCGAAGCGGAAGCCGTACCGGATCGCGGCCGGGATGCTGCCCCGCACGGGCGAACACGTCAGCTGCCGCACCCGGCTGCGCGGCGGCTGCGGCCACCGGGACCAGTCCGGCTCGGCCACGTACGCGTGGTGCACGTCCCCCGACAGCACGCTGACCGTCGCCGGGGCGGCCGGGCCGCCGCCCACCTTCGCGATCAGCTCGGTCAGAGCCTCGAAGGACTCCGGGAAGGCGGACCAGTGCTCCAGGTCGCCGCGCTGCCGCAGGTTCTCCGCCAGCCGCGCCCAGCGGCGGCCGCGCGCGCCGCCGCACACCGCCGCGTTCCACGCCTCCACGTCGTGCACGAAGTGCGGCAGCAGCCAGGGCAGCGAGGTGCCGATCAGCAGGTGGTCGTACGCGCCGGACCGCCCCGTGGCCCCCGCGCCGCCTTCCCCCTCGGCCTCCGGACACTCCGAACCCTCCGGCCCGGTCGCCGCCTCCGAGCTGTCGAACCGGTCCACGCCGTCCAGCGCCTGCTCCCGCAGCCACGCCATCTCGGCCTCGTCCAGCATCGCCCGGCCGCCCTCGCCCAGCACCCGCGCGGCCCGCGTGTCCACCATCAGCAGCCGCACCCGCCCGAAGTCGCGGCGGTAGCTCCAGCGCGTGTACGCCGGGTCGGCGTCGGCCCGCGCGGCGAACTCGCGCAGCGCCGCCGTGCCGTCCACCTCGCCGTCCTCGCCGCGCTCGGCGCGCACCCGCGCGTACAGCTCGTCGGCGGCCAGCTCGGCGGGGGAGAGGTTGCCCAGGTGCTGGTAGACCCAGTACGACATCAGGCCGCTGAGAATCCGCTCCCGCCACCACGGGGTGGCGCGCATCCGGCGCAGCCACGCCTCGCTGGTGTTCCAGTCGTCGATCACGTCGTGGTCGTCGAAGATCATGCAACTGGGCACGGTGGACAGCAGCCAGCGCACCTCCGGGTCGAGCCACGACTCGTAGTACAGCCGGGTGTACTCCTCGTAGTTCGCCACCTGCGTCCACGGCGGCTGCCGCAGGTCGCGGCGGGTGGCGAGCCAGCGCCGGGTCGCCGCCGAGGTCTCGTCCGCGTACACCTGGTCGCCCAGCAGCACCAGCACGTCCGGCCGCTCGGCGCCGGGCGCGGTGGCCAGGGTGTGCGCGAGGGTGTCGAGCGCGTCGGGCCCCACCGGGCCGTGCCCGCCGCCCGCGCCGTCGCCGGGCGGCGCGGCCCAGCGGCAGGAGCCGAAGGTGACGCGCACGGTCCGCTCGGCGGTCCCGGGCGCGGGCGTGCGGATGGTGCTGTCGGGGAAGCGGGAGCCGGGCAGCGGCCAGACCTGCTCGCCGTCCAGCAGCACCCGGTAGGCGGTCTCGGTGCCCGGGCGCAGGCCGGTCACCGGGACCAGCGCGTAGTGGTGTCCCGCGACCCGCCAGGTGCGGGCCGTGCCGCCCGCGCCGTCGGCGCAGCGCACCTCGGCCTCGCACGGCCGGTCGGCCTCGATCCAGACGGTCGCGCCGCGACCGGTATCCCAGTCGGTGTGGCGCAGCAGTGGTCCCAGGCGCAGCCCGGCCATCCGGCCCTCCTCCGTCGTGCCCGTGAGGCGTCGTGCCCGTGAGGCGTCGTGCTCGTGAGGTCACGTCGCGCACGTCGCGTCGTGGCCGCCGTCGTGTGGGGACGTACGGTACGCAACGACGGAGGAGGGCGCGGAGTTTCCGGCGCGGCACCCGGCCGCCGGGCCCCCGTGCACCCGGCGGCCGGGGCCGTCCGGTCACCCGGGCGCCGGGCCCGAAGTGCACCGGCGTCCGGGTCGTCCGGACCGGAGCGGTCAGCAGCCGTTCAGGATGTTGCTGAGCGCGGTCTTCTCGGGGGAGTCGATGGACAGGCCGTAGTCGTGCTTCACCCACACCCACATACGCGCGTACGTGCAGTGGTAGGAGCTGCGCGGCGGCAGCCACTCGGACGGGTCCTTGTCGCCCTTGGCCTGGTTCACGTTGTCGGTGACGGCGATGAGCTGGGCGCGGGTCAGGTCGTTGGCGAAGTCCTGGCGCCGCGAGGTGGTCCAGCTGTCGGCGCCCGACCGCCAGGCCTCGGCGAGCGGCACCACGTGGTCGATGTCCACGTCGGAGGCGGCGTGCCAGGTGGCGCCGTCGTACTCGGAGAACCAGCTCCCGCTGGTGGCCGCACAGCTGGAGTCCGTCTGGACGTTCGTACCGTCGCGCTTGAGGACGACCTCGCGCGTGTTGCAGGTGCCGCTCTGGGTGATCCAGTGCGGGAACAGGTCGCGGCTGTAGCCGGTCAGCGAGCCCTCGGCGCGCACGGCCAGCGAGGCGAGGTAGGAGCGGGCGGTGGACGCGCTCGGCGGGGTGGGCGGGGACGCCTGGGCGGACGGCCCGCTCAGCACGACGGTGCCGAGGAGGGCGGCGAGCCCGCCGACGACGGAGGCGTGACGCGCGTAGACGCGGGACCTGGTCCGGGTGGTGCGCAGTCGGAACATGCGAACTCCCTTGTGCGGGTTGCGGGGGGATGGCGGCGCGGGTGCCCGGCCATGGTGTGGGGGGTTGATTGCGGACGGGTTGGCGCCAGGTAACAGCGTTGCGACGCGGGCATGTCAAAAACAAGGCGTGTCCGTTTGATTGCGGAGTGCGGCTTTGCGCCCGGCGTGCGGAAGTGCTCCCCAAAGGGGCGCGACGGCCGTGCCGGGCGCCGTCGCCCGAGCGCGTCCCGGGCACCTCCCGGCCCCTTTCCGGACCGCCCGCCGCCGGTGCCGTATCGTGGACCCCAGCAGAAGGGGATTGGCATCCTCCCCGGTCTAAAGGCCGGGGATTCCCGCCTGCTCCCACCGGATGGGTGAGGGCTTCGGGTGGGTTCCTGCTTCGCTGCGCGGTGCGGGCACGGGTGCCCGTCTTACCTGCGCTCCACAGGCTGACACGGCCAGTCCGGCCGCCTTGGCGACGTTGACCGCCGCGTTGATGTCCCGGTCCAGGACCGCCCCGCATGCCCCGCATGTCCATTCCCGGACGTGCAGGGGCTTGGGGCCGTCCTTGACACCGCACTGCGAGCACACCTGAGAGGTCGGCTCGAACCGGCCGATCTTCACGAAGGTGCGCCCGTACTGGGCGGCCTTGTACTCCAGCATGCTCACGAACGCCGACCATCCGGCGTCGTGGACGGACTTGGCGAGGCGCGTGCGGGCGAGTCCCTTCACCGCCAGGTCCTCCACGGCGACCGCTTGGTTCTCGCGGATCAGCTTCGTGGAGAGCTGGTGGTGGAACTCGCGGCGCGCGTCCGCGACACGGGCGTGTGCCCGCGCGACGCGGATCCTGGCCTTGTCCCGGTTCTTGCTGCCCTTCTCCTTGCGGGACAGGACGCGCTGCGCCTTCTTCAGGCGCTTCTCGGCCCGGCGCAGGAAGCGCGGACTGTCGATCTTCGTCCCGTCGGAGAGGACCGCGAAGTGCCCGAGCCCGAGATCGACGCCCACCTCGGGCGCGACCTCGGGCAGGACTTCCTCCGGACCGGTCTCCACCACGAAGGAGGCGAAGTACCGGCCCGCGCTGTCCTTGACCACGGTCACCGTGGACGGCGTCGACGGCAGCGTGCGCGACCACTTCACCTTCAGGTCGCCGATCTTCGGCAGGCGCAGCTTGTGCCCCGGCGTGATCGACCAGCGGGCGTTGGCGGTGAAGCGGACGGCCTGCCGGGTGTCCTTGCGGGACTTGTACCGGGGCGCGCCCATGCGGGGGCGCTTGCCTTTCAGGCCGTCGAAGAAGTTCCGGTACGCGGTGTCCAGGTCGCGGAGGGACTGCTGGAGGACGACCGCCGAGACCTCGCCGAGCCAGGCCCGCTCGGGGGTGTTCTTCGCCTCGGTGATCAGCTGCTTCGACAGGTCCCCGGTCTTCGGGAACGGCATGCCTTCGCTGCGGGCGGTCTCCCGAGCGCGGAGCGCGTCGTTGTAGACCACCCGCGCGCACCCGAACGCCCTCGCTAACGCTGCGCGCTGACCGGCGCTCGGGTACAGGCGGAAGCTGTACCGAAGCTGCATGCGGATCATGATACACAGTTGGTTTATGGGTATCGATGAGAACGTTCGCGCAGGCCGCCACTGTGTCTTCCGGATGCATGTCCACTTGGTTTTCGTGACGAAGTACCGGCACTCCGTCTTCGCCGACCGGCACCTGACGCGCTGCGAGGAGATCATGCGAGCCGTGTGTGAGGACTTCGAGGCCGAGTTGGTGGAGTTCAACGGCGAGGCCAGCCACGTCCATCTGCTGGTGAACTTCCCGCCGAAGGTAGCCGTGTCCAGGCTGGTGAACTCCCTCAAGGGCGTGTCCTCGCGCAGGCTCCGCCAGGAGTTCCCCGACCTCGCCCGCCACTACTGGCGGGCACAGCGCCTGTGGTCCGGCTCGTACTTCGCCGGGTCGGCCGGCGGTGCGCCGCTCAGCATCGTCAAGCAGTACATCGAGCAGCAGAACCGGCCGCACTGACCTGGAGTGAGGCGAACAGACGGATCCTGCACCCAACTGAGGCCAGAGCAGTTCTCAGATTCGCTTCACCACCGGGCTGAAGCCTGGTGCACTGCGAATAGACCCGGTAGCGGGCGGCGAGGTTGGCCGTCGTGATCTGGGTCAGGTCGCCGAACTCGGCCACCAGGATCAGCGTGAAGCCCGCCCCGGCGACCTTCCAGAAGCTCTGGTCGGCAGGCTCGCGGACGTCCCTCCCCGCCTCGTCCCTCTTCAGCAGCAGCGCCGCCGCCCCCGCGAGGAACAGCAGGCCGACCACCGCCCGCAGCGGCCGGTGCGGCAGCAGGGCCAGCACGCTGCCCGCCGCGATCGCCAGGCCCACGTGGACGGCGAAGGCGGGCTACGACGCCCGCGAAGACGTGGGGCGCGCGGTAGCGGGTGCCGAGGACCAGTCCGGCGAGCGCCGTCTTGTCGGGCAGTTCGGCGAGGAAGACGACGCCGAAGACCACGGCGGCGACGGTGAAGCTGAACACGGGACACCTCATCGGTCGGGCCGCGCCGAGGGGCCCGGGAGAGGCGCCGCTTCGGCACGGCAGCGTAAGGACACTGCGGCCGAAGGTCTCGCTGGCGTGACGCCCCCCGGGCGCGTTCGCGCGCCGGGGCCGGGACGCGCGGGCGCGTCCGGCGTAACGCTCCGGGCGCCGGCCCGCGCGTGAAACGGCGGGGGCAGTATGTCGACGGTCCGGCGAGGAGCTACGACGACCCGCTGTCGGTGGGCGTCGGCGCGGCGCTCGCCCTGTGGGCCGTCGCGGGCCTGGGCATCGTCGGCGGCCGCACGCTCATGCGGTACGTGCCGCTGCGGCTCATCACGCGCGTGGCGGCGCTGGTGATGCTGGCGCTCGCCGGATTCAGCCTGTACGAGGCGGGGGCGGGCTGACGCCTTCGCGGCTCGCGCGGTCTGCGCGGAGCGGGTCGGCCCGCGGCGTGCCGCCGTCGCGCCAGGGGAGCAGGAGCGGGGTGGCCAGCAGGAGCAGCCCGGCGAGCGCGATGGCGGCGCGGGCACCGGCCAGGCCCGCCAGCAGGCCCCACAGCGCGGTCAGGGCCGCGGTGGCGGCCTTGCCGGTGACCGACCAGGCGGTCAGCGTACGGGTGACCCGGTCGGCCGGCGTCCGGTCGAGCCGGTAGGTGGCGTACACCGGGTTGAACACGCCCGCGCACGTGATCAGCCCCAGCTCGACGGCCATGACGAGCACCAGCCCGACCGGGCCGGGGCGCACGAAGGCCAGCCCGAGCGGCCAGCCCGCGCGCAGCGCCCCGGCGGTGAGCAGGACCGTACGCCGCCCGAACCGCGCGACGAGCCGCGGGGCCAGCCGCGAGCCGACCAGGCCGCCGAGGCAGGGCACCGCGAAGGCTAGGCCGTAACTCCAGGGCGCGAAGCCGAGGCGGCCGACCATGAGGACCGCCAGCGGCGGCGAGGCGGCCATGATCAGGCCGTTGACGAGGACCGTGTTGAAGAACAGCGGGCGCAGGGCCGGGTCGGCCAGGATGAACCGCCAGCCGTCGAGCAGACCGCCGCCGCGCCGCCGCCGAGGCGCGCCGGCCCGCGCAGGGTCAGACGGCGCGTCGACGCGCGTCGGAGCGGGCGGCTCGCCGCCCCGCGCGGGGCGCGCCTCCTCGGCCCGCGCGGGGGCAGGCCGGGCGTCGGCCTGAGCCGGGGCAGGCCGGGCGTCGGCCCGCGCGGGGCGCGGCTCCCGGCCGCCGATCGCGCGGATCCCCGCCGCCGACAGCAGGAAGCTGACGGCGTTGGCCGCGACGGTCGGCACCGGCCCGAGCGCCCCGGTCGCGGCCCCGCCGAGCGGCGGCCCGAGCACGGTGGCGGTCCACGTCGTGGCCTCCAGCCGCCCGTTCGCGGCCAGCAGGTCCTCAGGGCGTACGAGGGCCTTCAGACAGGCGCCGCTCGCCGCGTTGAAGGTGATGTCGGCCGCGGCGACGACGGCCGACACGGCCAGCAGCTGGACGAGGCCGAGCCGGCCGAGCGCGTACGCGGCGCAGACGCTCGCCAGCGCCGCGAACCGGACCAGGTCCATGGCGGCCATCACCGGCCGCTTGCGGCGGAACTCCACCCAGGCCCCCAGCGGCACCGCCACCGCCGCGCCCACCGCCAGCCCGGTGGCCGCCAGCGCCGCCACCTCGGCCGGCCCGGCGTCCAGCGCGAGGATGGCGATCAGCGGGAACGCGTCGAAGGCGAACCACGTGCCGTACGTGCTGACCGCGTACGCCGCCCACAGCCACCGGAACGCCCGCCCCGGCGACCCCTTGCCCGCCATCCCCCGCGCACCCCCCGCAGCCCGTCGGCCAGCACCCTGCTGACCCGGGCCATCCAAGCGACCGCCGGACGGGCCGAGCAAACAACCGCCGCACCGGCCACCCACAACCAACGGTTGTACGACTAGTGCCGCGACCGGCGAGGTTTGCCCGTCAGGGAGCGTCGTTCGGTGCGTGCGATCGCAAGGCGGCCGGAAGTCCTGGTAGCGGAGCTACCAGGACTTTTGGCCAACGCCGCGAGCGTGCGTGCCGGGCGGCGCGACGGGGCGAACCTCGCCGGGAGGGGCACTAGGGTGTCGGGCGTGGATCTCGCAGCCGTACGGACCTTCGTCGCGGCCGCCGACGCGGGGCAGTTCCAGGAGGCCGCCGCCGACCTGTCGATCACCCAGCAGGCCGTCTCCAAGCGCGTCGCCGCGCTGGAACGGGACCTCGGCGCCCGGCTGTTCGCCCGTACGGCACGCGGGGTGCGGCTCACCGTCGACGGGCAGGCGTTCCTGCCGCACGCCCGGGACCTGCTGCGGGCCGCGGAACGGGCCGCCGCCTCCGTACGGCCCGGCCGCCGCCCGCTGCGCGTCGACGTGATCGGCCGCCGGCTCGCCCCGGCGGCCCTGCTGCACGGCTTCCACCGCGCGCACCCGGAAACCGAACTCGACGTGGTGACCCTCTTCGACGCCGACGCGGCCATCGACGCCGTCCGGTCCGGCGCCGTCGACGCTTCCGTCCGCGCCGTCACCCGGCCCGCGCGGCTGCCCGACGGCGTCCGGGCCACCCCGGTCCTCGACGAGCCCCTTCACCTGCTCACCGGCCCGGCCCACGCGTTCGCCGCCGCCCGCGCCGTCCCGCCCGCCCGGCTCGCCGGACACCGGATCTGGATGCCCGGCATCGTGGCGGGCACCGAGTGGGCCGCCTACTACGCCGACCTCGCCGCCGCCTTCCACCTCACCATCGAGGCGACCGGCCCCTACTTCGGCATCGAACCGCTCCTCGACGCCCTCGCCGCCTCCGCGGACCTGGCGACCTTCGTCGGCGAGCAGACCCGCCTGGACTGGCCCGCCGACCACGACCTGCGGCGCGTCGCGGTGCGCGACCCGACCCCGGTCTACCCCCACGCACTCCTCTGGCACGCCGACAACCCCCACCCGGCCCTCACCGCCCTCCGCGCCCACCTCGGCTCCCCGGGACCCGGCGACCGCGCCGGGGCCTGGGTTCCGGCGTGGGCGCGGTGAGCGGTCCCGCTCGGGCCTGAGCGGCAAGGGCGGCGAGGTCGGCCTCGGAAGGCGCCGCGGCGTCACGTGCGACCAGTGATGCCGACGGCCCCCACCTGGCACCAGGTGGGGGCCGTGGCGTACCGGCTCAGGGGTGTGCTGGGGCGAGCGTGGGGGCCGGAGACTACAGGCTGAGCGTCCGGGTCTTCACGCCCTCCACGAACGCCGACCACGCTCCGGTCGGGAAGGTCAGGGCCGGGCCGTGGGGTGTCTTGCTGTCCCGGACCGGAACGGAACCACCGGCGGCGGCCGACGGCACCCACTCAAGGCAGTTGCCACCATCACCACCGCTGTACGAGCTCTTGACCCACTCCGCGAACGCCGACCACTCCCCGGTCGGGAAGGTCAGGGCCGGGCCGTGGGGTGTCTTGCTGTCCCGGACCGGAACGGAACCACCGGCGGCGGCCGANAGGTCGGCCTCGGAAGGCGCCGCGGCGTCACGTGCGACCAGTGATGCCGACGGCCCCCACCTGGCACCAGGTGGGGGCCGTGGCGTACCGGCTCAGGGGTGTGCTGGGGCGAGCGTGGGGGCCGGAGACTACAGGCTGAGCGTCCGGGTCTTCACGCCCTCCACGAACGCCGACCACGCTCCGGTCGGGAAGGTCAGGGCCGGGCCGTGGGGTGTCTTGCTGTCCCGGACCGGAACGGAACCACCGGCGGCGAGCGACGGCACCCACTCAAGGCAGTTGCCACCATCACCACCGCTGTACGAGCTCTTGACCCACTCCGCGAACGCCGACCACTCCCCGGTCGGGAAGGTCAGGGCCGGGCCGTGGGGTGTCTTGCTGTCCCGGACCGGAACGGAACCACCGGCGGCGGCCGACGGCGCCCACTCAAGGCAGTTGCCACCCTCGCCACCGCTGTACGTGCTCTTGATCCACTCCACGGCGGCGGTGGGCTGGGGGGTGCTCATCTGGCGTGTTCCTCCGTGATCTGGCGGATGAGAGCCAGCGACCTGTCCGGCGACAGGGCGGCGGCGCGCAGCCGCTCGTACGTGGCCTGTGCGCTGGCCACGGCCGTCGCGGAGTCGGTCACGTGCCCTTGGTCCCTGCTCTCCGAGTAGACGACGGAGGGCCCGTCGTCCTGGGTCAGCAGGATAAACGGAAGGCTCGATGCTGGGGCGCCGGCCTCGAAGGGCAGCACCTGCACCGTGACGTGCGGCGTCACCATCTCGGCCGCCAGAGACTCCAACTGGTGCACCATGACGGCGTGGCTGCCCACGACGGTCCGCAGGACCGCCTCTTGCAGGATCACCCACAGCAGCGGCGGCTTCTCCCGCCCCATCACCTCGTACCGGCGCAGCCGCGCCTCCACCCGCGCCTTGATCTGCTTGTCCGTCTCCCGGGGATGAGTCGACCGGAAGACGGCCTCGGCGTAGTCCGGAGTCTGCAACATGCCCATGACGAACGCGTTCGAGTAGTCGCAGATCGACGTGGCCTCCCGCTCCAGCTTCAGGTACGGGATGAACCAGCCCGGGTGGCCGCGCTCGCTCACCCGGCGCCGCAGCCGGGCGAAGTACCCTGGCGTGTTGAAGACGCGGTCGCAGGCGGCCGCGAACTGCTCCGACGCCATCAGCGAGCCGCCTTCTACCTTCGTGACGTACGGCCGCTTGTAGTGGGCCTCGTCCGCGAGCTCCTGCTGGGTCATTCCCGCGTGCTCGCGGGCGAACTTCACCTCCTGGCCGAGGTACGCGGCTCCGTCCTGCGGCTCGTCCGGCTCCGGACCGGCTGATGACTCCACGCGCCCAACCCTCCGATGTTCCACGCGGTTTGGAACTCTGTTCCCCCTGTTGTTCATACCAGGCTTGGGTAATCCTGGTGATGGCAAGACGGCTTGGCAACCCGCCAGGAGTAAGCGCAGAACGTACGTACGAGGATGTCTCGATGCTGACCACCCTCGGCCCCACCGGCCAACGCCCACGCAACTCCGAAGAGATAGCACAGACGTTGCAGGGCGCCCTTCGGGAACACGGGTGGGCACTCGGGGTCTACCCCGAACCATCCGACGGCGAGCCTTTTGTGTCCCTGCCGCTGTTGCCCGGAGAAGTGGCCGAGCGCATCGCGGAAGGGCTGCGCGCCCTCTTGGCGGGCAAACGCGCCCCCTTGCCCGCCGTGACCGCCGAGCGTGCGCTGCGGGAGGCGCTGGCACGGCCGGAGGTGGCCAGGGCGCTGGTCGGCGCGCTGAGCCATGGAGGTGGCGGTGAGCAGCGAAAACCCTGACTACGTACCTGGTCTCGGGGAGCTGGTCGCCGACACCGGCCACGACCGGATCGGCGTCGCGTGGGGCTGGGACGGAGAGAAACTGACGCTCCGAGAACCCGCCGGGCCCGAAACGTGGAACACCACCGAATTCCGTCAGGCGACCAAGGGTGAAGAGCTGCGCGCCCGCGTCGCACAGGCCAACGCCGACAGCCGTTGGCGGCGCGGGTGCGAACTCCACGCACTTGCCGGGAGGCTTTCTCCTGACGCCTCGGAGTGCCCGCGAGATTCCAGAAACGGGGAACCGTGAACCGAAGACCTGACCCGGCATGAAGACGACTTGAGCGTGCGGTAGGCGTCTCACAGCCCCACGGGCGTGGGATTCTTCCTCCGGGGCTGCGCGCTCTCCCTTTTGTCGCCCTCTCCGGCGACCCGTCCCCGTACGTAAGCCCCCGTTTCCCGCCTCTCTCGGTCAGCCTTCCCAGGAACTGATGGGAACGCGTCGGGCGGGAAACGGGAAAGCCCCGCCCCGGGTTGTCGGACCGCGGTACCGGTCCGTCCGGGGCGGGCACCAAGCACCCGCTCCGGCCGCTGGGGACTTCGGCCGGAGCGGGCACCGACCCCCGGCGGGGGATCACGCGAGCACGGGCGGACGCGCCCGGCTCCCGCCCCGCCTGCCCGGCGGCGGACCGAGGGCCTGGGCGGTCCGCCACAAGGGTGCCGCTTCCTACCCCCTTGGAAGCGGTGAGGGACCGGGGGAGCCGGTGCTGGTCGCACAACGCCGGCGCCCCCGACTCCGCCCCCGCCCGCACGCGCAGCCCCCCAGCGAGCGTGCGGGCGGGTGCCAAGCCCCCGCTCCCGCCTTGCCAGTCCTGGCAGACGCGACAGAAAGGACCGACCTTGACGACCGACCGGACCGACCCGAACGACGTGAGCGACGCGGAGCTGTTCGCGGACATCCGGGCTCTGGCCGACATCGCGAGCACCGCCGAGGACCCGAGCCAACCCGACGACATCCGAGAACTGGCCCAAGGGCTGACGGAGAACGTCGCCAACCGCCTGTCCGACAAGTACAACCGCTAGAACCACCAGGACCCCGGCCCCGGGGCGATGCACCCCCGGCGGCCGGGCCCGTCCCTCCGACGGCTGGTAGAGCCCTGCTCCACGGCTGGCTCCCACCCGTCGGCCCGCACCGAGCGGCGCGCGGTGTCTTGACCGCCGCGCGGTCGCGGGCGCCGTCCGTGGAGGGAGCGGCGAGGGACACCGGGGCGTCGACGCGGGACCAGCCTTCCCCGCGTCGACGCCCCACCACCACCACTCCGCGCCGACGGCCGAGGGCGCGGAGCGTGACCGACGCGCAGGGCCTCCTCCTCCCCGCGCCCCGAGACCAGGAAGCACATCGGCAAGCCGACCAGAAGGACGGTGGCACACCATGACGGCACTCACCCGGGAGCCGACCCGCACACCGGTAGGTCTGCTCACGACGCTGGAGCTGGAGATCACGGGGGGCTGCCAGCTCTCCTGCACCCACTGCCTGTCCTCCTCCAGCCCCCAGGGGACGCACGGGACCATGACCGCCGCGGACTGGCGGACGGTGATCATCGACGCGGCGGCGCTGCGCATTCCGCAGATCCAGCTCATCGGCGGGGAGCCGACGCTGCACCCGGCGTGGACCGACCTGGTCGAGTTGGCCCTGAGCCTGGACCGGACGGTGGAGGTCTACAGCAACCTGTTCCACGTCCGGCCGCAGTGGTGGGACCTGTTCAGCCGGAAGGGGGTCACGCTGGCCACCAGCTACTACAGCGACGACCCCGACGAACACGACACCATCACCCACCGACCGGGCAGCTTCCAGCGCACCCGCGCCAACATCGAAGCCGCCTTACAGCTCGGCATCCCGCTGCGCGCGGGCATCGTCCACGTCCTGGAGTGCCAGCGCACCGCACAGGCCCGCGCAGACCTGCGCTCGCTCGGCGTGACGCAGATCAACACCGACCGCGTACGGGCGGTCGGCAGGGCGGCCGGGACCACCCCTCCGGACGCGTCCGAACTGTGCGGGCGCTGCGGCCGGGGCCGCGCGGCCGTCCTGCCGGACGGCAGCCTGGCCCTGTGCGTGCTCTCCCGCTTCATGCCGTGCGGCAACGTCAAGGACAAGCCGCTGGCCGCCCTCCTCGGCGGCCCCGCATGGCGGGCCGCCCTCGAACGGGTCCCGGCCCGAGGCGCGGCGGCGTGCCCGCCGGACGACTCCGACGACTGCGACCCGGCCGACACCGAGGCGTGCGACCCCGCGTACGACTAGACAGGCAGACAGGAGAGGCACCCATGGAGTGGCAGGAGCACGCGGCCCGGCTGGCGCAGGAGGTCACCGACCCCGTATCCCGGTGGCGTGACCCCGTGGCCACCGTGCCCCGGCACGAGCTGGTACCGCGCTGGTGGACCCGCGACGGCGACGGCTGGGAGCTGCACGACGGCCCGACCGACCCGGCCGCGTGGCTGCGGGCGGCCTACAGCGACACCTCCCTGGTCACCAGCGTCGGGGGACTCCACGCCGACCACGCCCGACCGGGCGACCGGCCCGAGGGCAGGCCGACGTCCTCCGCCACCCACCCCGGCCTGGTGGTCCGCATGCTGCGGCACGCGCGCCTGACCGACGGCCTGGACCTGCTGGACGTGGGCACGGGCGCGGGCGGCCTGACCGCCTACGCCGCCCGGCGGCTGGGCGACCGCCGGGTCACCAGCGTGGACGTGGAGCCGTACCTCACCGAGGCGGCGGCCGAACGGCTGGACCGGATGGGCCTGCGGCCCCACATCGTCGCGTGCGACGCCACAGGACCGCTGCCCGGCACGTCGTACGACCGGATCGTCGCCACCGTGTCCGTACGGCCCCTCCCGGCGTCCTGGCTGGCCGCCCTGCGGCCCGGCGGCCGACTCGTGACCACCATCGCCAACACCTCGCTGATCCTGACCGCCTGGAAACGCGACGACGGCAGCGCGGAAGGGCAGATCGAACGGGACTGGGCCGGGTTCATGACCACCCGGACCGGTCCCGACTACCCGCCCGGACTGGAGAAGCTGTTCACTGTCGTACGGGACAGGGAAGGGGAGACGATCACCATCGGCCGGTACCCGGTCCTGGACATCGAGAACGCGTGGGAACTGCGCTCCATGCTGGAGATCACCACCCCGGGCGTGGAGATCCGCTACGAGCAGCACGGCCGGGAGCGCACGGCGTGGCTGCTCCACCGCGACGGCTCCTGGGCACGGGCGAGCGCCACGTGGACCGACCCGCCCACGGTCCATCAGGGCGGTCCCCGGCGCCTCTGGGACGCCCTGGAGCGCATCCGCAACCGGCTCAACGCGGAGGGCAGCCTGCCGCTCCACGGGGCCCGCGTGACGATCACCCCGGACGGTGTGTGCCACCTGACACGCGGTAAGTGGTCGGCCACCATCGACTAAAGGCTGTCCCGTCATCCCTGGTGGATCAGCGAGCGGCGTCAGATGCGGTCAATCGCAAGGCGGCGATGCGTCCGAATCGTGGTTCTATTCGGATGTTTCGTCAACGTCGCGAGTGGCCGTAGCTGGCGTCGGGAGCCCGCCGGGGGTTACGGGACAGCCTTTAGCTCAAACAGGCGCCCTTCCTCTCCTTGATTTTCCGTCGAGCTGGCGGGCTACTCCAGGATGTCCAGTGCCGGAAGAGCATCCACGATCTTCATCGTCTCCAGGCTGACCGTGACGATCCGCTTTAGTAGATCGATGATGTACCTCGGATCGTCGGACCAGTCGTTGGGATTGTTGATGATCCCCGACGCCTTGTCGACCTTGACCTGGTAGCGGTCGATGATCCACTCGATCGCAGAGCGGGCACCCAGTTGGTAGCGGTACGCATCCTCCGGGATGTTGGTCAGCTTGACCCGGGCATTGTAAACAATCGTGGACCGGTCAGTCTGGCCTTTCACCTTTGGGATCTTCATCTTGGTGACCCGGTACAGCTCACTCGGAGGGGTAGCGGACGCGTCGCCGATTACCGTCTCGACGATGCCCTTGTGGGGCTCGGCCTGCTCGTAGCCCAGGTGCAACCTGGCGAGCGCGCGACCGGACGCAGCGAAACCGTGGAAGTCCTGGACCTTCGGGATGCGGGGCAGGGACTTCTTCAAGTCGGCGGCAAAGCGCTCGCGGTACTCCTGGGAGTGGAGCAGGGCGTAGGCGTAGTAGAAGATGTCGTCTTTCGCGATGGTGGGGTCCTTGTACGCATCGCGGTACCCCGCAAGGGCAGCGTCGGTGATGTTGTCGACGCGCTCGTAACCTTCGCCCTCCCCGAAGTCGAAGCCACCATCGACTGCCAGCTCCCGGTACATGTAGCGCGGGAACAGCGGGCCCATGCTCCTGGTCCCAACCGCGTGCAGATTCGGGATGTCGTCGAACATAAGCACCGAGAACGGCTCATCGGCGCCAGGACCTGTGACGTAGAAACCGAAGTTCTCGTGCTCCGCTGTCGGGAACAGCCGGGGCAGCTGGTACGTCATGTCGTTCAGCCGCGAGTGGAAGTACAGCTTCTGCTTGGTGAAGGGCCGGTAGGAGGAGGTGACGACGCAGGCGGCGTCGTAGACGTACTTCTCCCCCTTGGCGAGCCTGGTCTTGTCGGCGCGGTTCCAGCTGATCTTCTTGTCGTCGGTGTCGATCCACTGCTCGACGTCCTTGATGCTGGGAGCAGTTACCCCGCTGGCCTTGCGGTGGGCGTGGAATCCCTGCACCTGGTCGTTGTAGAAGTCGATCATCGACTCCACGTTGGTGCGTACCTTCTCTTCGGAGAAGTTGTAGACCCAGGAGTCGCGAGCGGAGTTCAGGCCGCTGGAGTAGAGCGCGAACACGGACTGGTTGGCGAGGGCCTTGTCCTTGTCGCCGATGGCTTGGAAGGCCGCGTAGCTCTCGTCGCGCTGGTTGATCCAGTCGCCCTCGGCGTTCGGGGTGATCTTCTCCCACTCCACGGTACCCAGGCTCTGGATGCGGAGCTGGTTCAGCTTCTCCTCGCGGGTGAGATAGTCGTCGACCTCGTAGTAGTGCAGTTCGCAGCCCGATGCGGGGGTGCCGTTCTTGTCGCCCTTGGCGAGGATCAGGATGGCAACGGTGTTACGGCTGCCCGAGCCGAAGATCTTGCCGCCTTCCTTCCGGGACTGCTCCCCAGCAGTGCGCTGGTTGCCTCGCAGGTTGTAGCAGTAAATCGCGTCGAACTCCTTGACCAGCGACTTGCGCAGGCCATCCGCGCTGGTGCCGTCGATGTAGCCGCCATTGGAGACGAACGCGACGACGCCCTCGCCCGTGATGCGGTCCGACGCCCAGCGGATGGCTCGGATATAGGAGTCGTAGAGCTTGTTCTTGTTGCCGACTGCGGACTCGGCCACGTACGTCTCGGCGATACGGGCGTCAAGCACCTCGTACTTGAGGTTCTGGTTGTTGTCGTTGACGCTGTCCTGCCCGACCGAGTAGGGCGGGTTGCCGATCACGACGGTGATGGGCTGCCTGCGTTGCTTCCTGGCTCGCTCGCTGTTGCCCTCAAGCACCTCCATGCCGTCGAGCTTCGCCGTGCCGCCTTCGGCGAGTTGGAACGTGTCGGTCAGGACGATGCCCTCGAACGGCTGGTACTCGCTGCGGGTCAGGTCGTGGAAGGCCGCCTCGATGTTTACGGCGGCGATGTAGTACGCCAGCAGCACGATTTCGTTGGCGTGCAGCTCGCGGGTGTACTTGCGCAGCAGGTCCTCCGGCTTGATCAGACCGGATTGGAGCAGCCGCACTGGGAATGTGCCGGTGCCGACGAAGGGGTCGATTACGTGGACGTTCTGATCGGACAGCGAGCGTCCGAAGTGCTTGGTCAGGGCCTGTTCGGTGGAGCGGATGATGAAGTCGACGACCTCGACCGGGGTATATACGATGCCGAGCGCGTCGGCTGCCTTCTTCGTGGCCGTCTTGAAGAACTTGTCGTACAGCTCGATGATGAACTGCTGGCGACCCTCGTGGTCGACGCCCTCGGCGCGCACCCGCACCGACCGGTAGAACTCCTCCAGGGTCCTGGCCTCGGTCTCCAGGCCCTGGTTGTCGAGTACGTCGAGCATCCGCTGCATGGCCCGGGAGACCGGGTTGTGGTCGGCGAAGGCGTAGCTGCCGAACAGTGCATCGAAGACTGGCTTGGTGACGATGTGTTGGGCGAGCATGTCAACGGCCGCATCATCGGTGAGGCCGGGGTTTATGATCGTGCGCAGTTCGGTGAGAAACCGTTCGAAGGCGGCGCGCTTGTCGGGTAGGGCAAGGGCGGCCTTGATCCGTGTGACATGAGCCCGGGCAATCCCGGCGATGTCCTTGGCCCAGTCCTCCAGGTACTTGCGTTCACCGACCTTGTCCACGATGCGGGCGTAGATGGCGTCGCGCCAGTCTTCGACCTTGAACAGGGCCTCTTGAACCTGCTGGGCGCTCCTGGCTTCCTGGGTAGCGTGGTCGGAGGTGCTGGAGCCGTCCTGGTCACCGACGGTCTCGTCACCCGGCCCGATGTGGCCCACACCGATGTTCTCGGGAGCCTTGTTGTTCAGCTTGATCTGGTTGACGGTCGCGTTGAAGCGGTCGTCGTGGGCGCGCAGTGCCTGGAGGACCTGCCAGACCGTCTTGAACCGCTCGTTCTTTGAGAGCGCCTGCTCCGGCGGCATCCCCGCCGGAACGGCCACCGGCAGGATGATGTAGCCGTAGTTCTTGCCTGGCGCGATGCGCATCACTCGGCCAACCGACTGGACCACATCGACCACAGAGTTGCGTGGGTGCAGGAACAACACCGCGTCCAGACTCGGTACATCCACACCCTCGGACAGGCATCGGGCGTTGGACAGGATGCGGGCGTTGGCCGGGCCGGGGTCCTGCTTGAGCCAGTCGAGGAGCTGGTTGCGCTGGAGGGTGTTGAAGTTGCCGTCAACGTGGTTCACGTCGCAGCGCAGCACCTCGTCGTCGCCCTCATCGTAGGCGTCAACGATCTCGTTGAAGTGGTCGGCGATCTTCTTGGAGTCGTTGATGGATCGGGCGAAGGCGACGGCTCGCTTCATCGGGGCTTCGTCCTTGCCGAAGCCCGAGCCGTCGGTGAAGGTGCCGGTACGCTTGGCCATCGCGTTCCAGCAACCGATGATCTTTGCGGCGTCATCGAGGTTCAGCTCGGAGGCGCCGCCGGAGAACCCCTCCTGAAGGGTCTTGGCGACCACGCCCTCGTCCACGGTGAGGATGAGGACCTTGTAGTCGGTGAGCAGGCCCTGCTCCACGGCCTTGCCGAAGCCGAGGCGGTGGAACTCAGGACCGTACTTCGACTCGTCGTCCATGGAAGCAACGGCCGCGTCTGCGCCCTTGGCATCCTGCTTGGTGTCGTCGCTGTACACACGCGGGGTGGCGGTCATGTACAGGCGGCGGTCCGCGCCAATGAAGCTGTCATCGTGGACCCGGACGAACGCGGACTCGTCGTAGCCGGGCAGGGTGACGCCAGTGGTGCGGTGAGCCTCGTCGCAGAGGACCAGGTCGAACCGCGCCAGCCCCTGTTTCTGAGCGGTCGCAACGGTCGTGATCGACTGGTAGGTGGAGAACACCACCGTCAGCCCTGGTGTTGCCTCAACACTGGTCATCTGTGCGACCAGCCGGTGCGGGTCGGTGGTGGCGGGCAGGGCCAAGTCGTGGGTGGACATGTCCTTGTCGTCGCCCTGGGTCTTCTGTTTGCCGACCTTGGTATCCGAGCAGACGGCGAAGGCACGCAGTGATATTCCGGCCTCGTACGACCACTCGCGCAGCGTCTGCGAGAGGAGAGCGATGGAAGGGACCAGGAACAGGACGGCGGTGCGTTCGCCCTGTCCTGCCTCTGCCCGCTCGCGCTGGACGCGCTCAGCGATCTTCAGGCTGGTGAAGGTCTTGCCGGTGCCACAGGCCATGATGAGCTTGCCGCGGTCGTACTGAGCGAAGCCGGCGAAGACGTCGTCGATCGCCTCACGCTGGTGGGGGCGCGGCTTCTTCTTCTCCCGCAGCGTCATCTCGAAGTCGACGTTCAGGCCCGGAGCTGGCAGGTGCCACTCCACCGGGCTGCTCGCGATGTCCGACAGGCCGAGCCGGGTGACCGGGATCTGCTGATCGTCCAGGGCCGACTCGGCGTGGTCACTCCACTTGTCGGTGGTGGAGATGATCATCCGTCGGGTGAAGGCTCCCTTACCGGAGGCCGTGAAGAAGGAGTCGATGTCCTCCTTGCGGATCGTGTGGTGGGGCTCGTAGAACTTGCACTGGATGGCGCAGAAGCCACCCGTCTCCCGGTCCTGTGCGACCAGGTCGATGCCGGTGTCCCGCTTGTCGTGCTCGGCCCCCGGCCAGTCGGCCCACATCCACACGCGGCTGAACTGCTCGGTCCACTGCGGGTCGGTGCTCAAGTACTGGACCATGAACTCCTCGAAGCGGGTCCCCCGGTTTCGGTTTCCGGTGGAGCCGTCCCGGATCGCCTTGAGAACTTCATGCACCGACGCCGTGGTCGCAGTCAACGCGCTTCGCACTCCTTCGCGCTCGGTAGCGCGCCCGTCCGCGCGCCACCTGGATTACACCAGACCTTCACGACCCTACTGGTGAGCCCCGGAGCGAGAGACCGCCTCCCATCCCGTACTGCCATCTTCTTGCCGAGAACAATCGCACCGCCCTGGCCCAGCGGGAGCAGGCTGGGCCGTGCCTGAGAACGTCGCGCGTCAGCTCCGAGCCGCGTCCGTGACCAGCTGGGCCGGGCGGGCCTCAGGGGGGCCGCCGGAGCCCGGCTTACGCGCCGGAGCCCGGCCTACGCGGAGACGTGCAGCCGGAGGCGGCCGTCCGGGAGGGGTTCGACCGTGACCTGCTCAAGGTCGCGTACGTGCGCCGTGGGGGACAGGGACGCCGCGCGTGGGCCCACGCCCACCACCGGCATTCCGGCCGCCAGGCCCGCCGCGACGCCCGCCGCGGAGTCCTCGAAGGCCACGCAGTCGCCCGGCGAGAAGCCCAGAGCGGCCGCGCCCTTGAGGAACGCCTCGGGGTCCGGCTTGCTGGCGCCGACCTGTTCGGCCGTGACGCGTACGGGCGGCATCGGCAGCCCCGCCGCGCCCATCCGGGCCTCGGCCAGGGGCTGGGCCGCGGAGGTGACCAGGGCGTGCGGGTGGTCGGCGAGGGCGGCCAGGAGGGCGGGGGCGCCGGGTATGGGGACGACGCCCTCGGTGTCCGTCGACTCCCACTCCAGCAGGCGCCTGCTGTCGGCCAGGTTCCGCTCCGTCGGGCGGCCGGGCAGCAGCTCCGCCATGCTCACGTGCGCCTGCCGCCCGTGGACGACGGCCAGCACCGCCTCCGCGTCAAGACCCTGCTCGGCGGCCCAGCGGCGCCAGCAGCGCGCCACGGAGGCTTCGGAGTCGACCAGGGTCCCGTCCATGTCGAGCAGGACCGCGCGAGTGGTGAACGTGGTGGTGGCCGGCATGAGCGGGCTCCAAGCAGGGGGTGGGGGGAGGGTGAAAAGGCCCCGCCCGCCGGTCAGGGAAAGCGGGCGGAACCTCTTTGTTTCGATACGATACAAAGCCCGGTGCCCGGCGCGCCAGTGCCGCGGCCGGCGGCGTCCGGCCGGTGGACGCCGGCCTGCCGCGGCCGTCCGGGGCGGGGGCGGTCAGGGGTCCTCGGTGCGGGACTCCAGGTCGCGCCGGGTGTGTTCGCCGTACACGCCCTCCGGGTCGCCCTGCACGTCGTAGCGCACCTGGTACTCGTTCACCGCGCGCTTGACGTCCGCGTCGTACACGCCGTCCATCGGGCCGAAGTACTTGAGCACCTGCCGCAGGCGCTGCTGGAGCTCCACCACCTCCGCGCCCCGGTCCCCCTGCCGCAGTACGGGCGGGCCGTCGTCGGGCGGGGAGCTGGCCGGCGGGGCGGACCCGGTGCCGGCCGCGTCGGTCGGGGTCGGCGCGGACGGGCCGCCCGGCCCGCCGGAGGCCTTGGGCCCGCCGGCGCCGGCGCCGGACGGGACGCGGCTCCCGGACGCGCCCGGCCCGTCGGCCGGCCTGCCGCTGGCGCGGCCGGAACTGGAGCCGGCGCTGGGGCTGCCGGTGGCGGACGAGCCGCCGGTCCGCTCACCGGCCCGGGTCGGCTGGGCCGTCGCGACGGTCGGGCCCCCGTCCGGCAGCACCCGGTCGGGCGAGCCGTGGTGGCTGTCGCGGCCCAGCAGCCCCGTGCCGAACGCCAGGGTGCACACCAGCGCCACCACGGCCGCCGCGGCGAGGACCGCCACCACCGGCCGCCGCCTGCGGTGCCGGGTCGGCGCGTCCGGGTCGTCCTGCGGGGCGTACGGGCCGCCGGGGCCGTCGGCGGCGTCGGGGCGGCCGCCGCCGGGTCCGGCGTCTGGGCGCGGCGGGCGTTCCGGGGCCAGCCGCACGGCCGGCAGCTCGAAACCGGTCGGCGGTGGGCCGTCCGTCGTCCCGGCGGCCGTCGCGGGGGCGTTCGTCGTCGGGTCGGCCGGTGTCGGGTCGGCCGGTGTCGGGTCGCCGGGGGCCGGGCCGTTCGCGTCCGGGGGAGCCGTGGCCTGGTCGGGTACGCGCGGCCCGGCGGGGCCGGGGGCCCACGTGCCCGGGCCGGCCGGGGCCGGTGGGGCTGTCGGGGCGGCCGGGGCCTCCGCCTGTCCGCCGGAGAGGCCGGCGAGTCCTGGAAGGGCGATGTAGGGGCGTATGAGCGCGGGCTCGGCCGCCCCGTCGTCCGCGCCCTGCCGGGCGCACACGCAGCCGGGCCCGCCGTACTGGCGCGGGACCGCGGAGCATTGCGGGCAGGGCGTTTCAGTCACGGAAGTCCCTTTCTGGAGGCCCCGAGACTATCCCGGCACCCCCGTTCCGGGATCCGTCGCGTCCCCCTGTCCGCTCTCTCGCGGCCCGTCTCGACGGCCCGTAACAGGACACACCGCCGCAAGTGGGGTGACGATGGGGAAGGGAGCCGTCCGCACACCCGGCCGCGACCCAGGGAGGCCCCATGGCGCCCGACGCGAGCCGCCGCGACCCGGCGGGAGACCCCGGCCAGGACCCGGAGTCCGGCCTGCCGGATCCGGGCGAGCCCCGGCGGGCCGCCGCGGCACAGGAGGGCCCGGTCCCCGCTGAGGGGCAGGCTTCCGCCCCGGGGCAGGACGCCGCCGCGGGGCAGGCTTCCGTTCCCGGCCGGGCTGCCTCTGAAGGCCAGGACGCCGTTGAAGGCGGGGACGCCGCCCCCGGCTTCGGCGCCTTCCCAGCGGAGGCCGGGGCGGACCGGCCCCGCAGCGCCGTCCTGGCGGCCATCGGCGCGCTGCTGCTCGGCCTGCTGATCGCCGCCCTCGACCAGACCATCGTGTCCACGGCGCTGCCGACGATCGTCAGCGACCTCGGCGGCATGGAACACCTGTCGTGGGTCGTCACCGCCTACCTGCTCGCGTCCACGGCCGCCACCCCGCTGTGGGGCAAGCTGGGCGACCAGTACGGGCGCAAGCGGCTGTTCCAGACCGCCATCGTCATCTTCCTGGCGGGCTCGGCGCTGTGCGGCCTGGCGCGCGACATGCCGCAGCTCATCGCGTTCCGCGCGGTGCAGGGCCTGGGCGGCGGCGGCCTGATCACGCTGTCGATGGCGATCGTGGGCGACCTGGTGCCGCCGCGCGAGCGGGGCCGCTACCAGGGCCTGTTCGGCGCGGTCTTCGGCGGTACGAGCGTGCTGGGGCCGCTGCTCGGCGGGCTGTTCGTGGACCACCTCAGCTGGCGCTGGGTGTTCTACGTCAACCTGCCGGTCGGCGCGGTCGCGCTGGTGGTCATCGCCGCCGTACTGCACCTGCCGGCCCGCCGCGAGCGGCACACCATCGACTACCCGGGCACCGCCCTGATCGCGGCGGTCGCGGCGGCCCTGGTGCTGACGGCCTCGCTCGGCGGCGTGACGTACGCGTGGGACTCGCCGCAGATCGTCGGGCTCGGTGTGCTGGGCGCCGTGCTGCTCGCGGCCTTCGTGGCGGTGGAGCGGCGGGCGGCGGAGCCGGTGCTGCCGCCGAGGCTGTTCCGCGTGCCGGCGTTCACGCTGTGCTCGGTCATCGCGTTCGTCGTCGGCTTCGCGATGTTCGGCAGCATGACCTACCTGCCGACCTTCCTCCAGGTCGTGCACGGCGTCTCGCCGACCATGTCCGGCGTGCACATGCTGCCGATGGTCCTGGGCCTGCTGCTGGCCTCCACCGCCTCCGGCCAGGTCGTCAGCCGCACCGGCCGCTACAAGGTGTTCCCCATCGCGGGCACCGCGGTCACCGCCGTCGGCCTGCTGCTCCTGCACCGGCTCAGCGAGTCCAGCGGCACGGCCGAGACCAGCGCGTACTTCTTCGTCTTCGGCTGCGGGCTCGGCCTGGTGATGCAGGTGCTCGTGCTGATCGTGCAGAACTCGGTCGGATACGGGGACCTGGGCGTGGCCACCTCGGGCGCCACCTTCTTCCGCTCCATCGGCGCCTCCTTCGGCGTCTCGGTCTTCGGCACGCTCTTCGCCGACCGGCTCGGCCCGAGGATCGCCGACGCGCTCGCCGGCCGCCCGCTGCCGCCCGGCCTGACACCCGGGGACCTCAGCGCCGACCCGCGCGCGGTCGTGACGCTGCCCGCCGCCGAGCGGGCGGGCGTGCTGCACGCGTACGCCGAGTCCATCACCGACGTCTTCCTCTACGCCGTGCCGGTGGTGGCCGTCGCCTTCGTACTGGCCTGGCTGCTGCGGGAGGAGCCGCTGCGCGCCTCGGTCACCGCGCCGGACACCGCGGAGGTCATCGCCGCCAACCCCCTCGAACGCTCCTCCCAGGAGGAGTGCGCCCGCGCGCTGTCCCTGCTCGGCAGCCGCGAGGGCCGCAAGCGGATCTACACCGACATCACCGAGCGCGCCGGTCTCGACCTGCTGCCCGCCGCGAGCTGGATGCTGCTGCGCATCGGCCGCCAGGGCTCGGCCGAGCCCTGCCTGCTGGCCGCGCGGACGCACGTGCCGCTGGGGGTGGTCACCGCGGCGGTCCGGCAGGTCGAGGAGCGCGGCCTGGTGCAGCGGGAGGGCACGGTGCTGAGCCTGACGGCGGACGGGCGGCGGGTGACCGACCGGCTGCTGCGGGCCCGCGAGGAGGCCCTGGGGGAGCTGCTGGGCGACTGGTGGACGGCGGACCGCCCGGCCGGCCTGAGCGCGCTCGTGCGCGAACTGAACCGCGAACTGTGCGGCTCCGACGCCGAGCGGCCCCGCCCGGGCCGCGGGGAACCGCCCGAGCGGGGCAACCACTCGGCCGCGGCCTGGTCCGAGGCGCGCCGCCACGCGCGGGGCGACGGGCCCTTCAGCCGGGAGTGACGGCAGCCGGGCGTGACGGCGGGGTGACGGCGGGGGCGGCGGCCGCCGGTCGGCGCCCCGCCCGTGCCCGGCCGCCGCACCGCCGTGCCCGGTCGGCGTCCGGGTGACCGGCGGGGGGGCGCGCCCGCTCGCGCGGGACGGCGTACGGGCGCGGGGGGCTCACGTCGGCGAGGGGGCGCGTCCGCCGACGCCAGAGGCTTTCGATCGGCGGTCAAGTCGGGCCGCCTAGGGTGTGCCCCACCATCCGAAGCCGCCCGGGAAAGGGGCCCGGCGCGGGCACCCGACACCGAAGCCGCTCCTCCCGGCACCTACCGCACAGTTATTGGACACGGAGACCAGACGGGCACCCGGTGGGCCGGGCGCCCGGCACAGTCCGCGGCCCCGGCCGCCGTGCGCGGCCCGCCGCCCGCGGCCGGACCGGCGCTGCCGCCCCGCCCGGCAGCCGCCCGGGCCGCACGGCCCGGCACCGCCGAGCGGCGGCCCGTACCCCGGAGCAGCGGACGTCAGAGCACCGATCACGGCCCGGCGAGAGATTCGCCAAGGCAGCGCGGCAGCGTGGCCGGGCAGGGGACGCGCGCGGGTCCCGCGACCGCCGCGGGTCCCGCCGCTCCGGCACGCCGCCGCGGGAGAGGACCCGCACCCATGACCCAGCCCGCCGAATCCGCCCCGGCCGTCCGGCCCGAGGCCGCCGACAGCCCGGCAGGACCGATCCGCATCCTGTACTTCGCCAGCGTCGCCCCGGGCGACGAGGCCCGCTTCCTGGCCGCGTACGACTCGATCCGGCACCGGGTCGCGCAGGCCCCGGGCCATGTCTCCGAGCAGCTCTGCCAGGCCGCCGACGACCCGACCCAGTGGCTCATCACCAGCGAGTGGAGCAGCCAGGAGGACTACGCGGCGTGGGCAGCCCGGCGGGACTTCTTCCCGGAGCTGTCCGACCCCATCACCGCGACCATCGTCGAGCGCAGGCACATGCGCCTCGTGGTCCACCGCAGCACCGGCTGACCCCCGCGCCCGGCAGCGACGTCCGAGCACCGCGACAGCGGCGACCGAAAGGAAGGACCATGACCGCACCAGCGGCCGAGAACACCGACAACACCGACGACACGGCGGCGACCTTCATCAACGTCTTCCCCGTCCGCCCGCGCGACCAGCACAGACTGGTGGAGCTGCTGATGGCCGCCCACGAGAACTACATCCGCCACCGCCCCGGCTACCTGTCCACCAGCATCCACCGCGGCGTGGACGGCTACCAGGTCGTGGACTACACGCGGTGGCGGCGCCGGGAGGACTTCGAGGCCATGGTCCGGGACCCGGCCGCCGTACCCCACTTCGCGCCCATCGGGGAGCTGACCAAGGGCGAGCAGAAGGCGTACGACGTGGTCTTCTCCCACGAGAAGGGCGGCGTGGCCAGGCGCGCGCTCTGACCTCCGCCCGCCGCGGCCCGGCCGTGCCCGGTCACGTCAGCTCCCTGGCGCACCGGCGCCGCGCGTACGGCTCCGACGAGTGCGCCGGGATGCGCGCGAAGCCCTCGCGCTCGTACGGCGTCCATGTCTCCACCAGGTCGTGGCGGGTGTCCGGGACCAGCCGCGCGGCCCGCCGGGCCCGGCGACAGGCCCTCGTCCAGGCCGTCCGCAAGCTCCTTCTCGACATCCTCGGGCGTCACCCGTACGGGTGATCCCGGTGTCGCCCCGCGCGGGGCCGGTCATTTCGCTCACGTTGTCCGTCCCGTCGTGCCTCCTTGGGCCTTGGACGCCCCTGCGGTCACTGCCGTCCCGTGGGTACCGGCGGTCGGCCGGGTGGGGAGCGCGGGCGCGCAAGGGCGCACGGCATATGTGGAAGGAGCCGACGCGCGTGACACGAGCGGGCGGCCCTTGTGTCCCCGGTGCGAAGCCCCTCATGATGCCCACGGGGGGTGGGGACCTGGTGCGCGCGGCCGTACCCGGCTGGGCCCCCTGGGACCGTACTCGCAAGGGAGGGACGCGGATGTGCGGTGCGTGCGGGTCGAGCCATGGGAGGCGCCTCAACAATGAAAACTGGCAGTGCTGGAACTGCGGGTCAGTCACCGCAGGACAAGCAGGACGCAGCGGCGTGGGAGGCCCTGGACGCGGAGACCCGCGCCCGGGTGGACAAGGTGGTGGCACCGGCTGACTTCGTCATCGCCACCACCCCGGAGGCGCGCCGCGACTGGGAGCGCTGCGACCGGGTGCTGACCGAGGCGGCCAGATACCAGTCCGAGTAGCGCGGGACAGGCGGCCGACCGCGGCCTGCCCCGGCCGAAACGGCGCGGTCGGCGATGGGGCCGGGCGATGTGGTCGGCGGCACGGTCGGCGTGCGGGGCCGGCGTGCGGTGCCCTGCGTGCGGGGTGGCGGCCGGCGCCCGGCGTGCCCCCCCGGCACGCGGGCGCGGCGCCCTGGCGCGCGTCAGCCGTACGGCGGGCTGCCCCGCCGCCTCCGGCGGCGTCAGCCGTGCAGCGCCAGGCCCTTTGTCGCCTTGTCGACGGCCGTCCGCGGCCCGTACGCCGCCAGCCCCGCCAGCCGCAGGCCGTCCGCCGCCACCGCCCGCACCGCCGCGCGGTTGTCCTCGTCGTTGCCCGTGGCGAACATCTCCTCGGTGTAGACGGCCACGGCCAGCCCGCGGTCCAGCGCCCGGGTGCGAGCGCGGGCCAGGGCGGCGCCGTCGGCGGCGGCGAAGACGAGCACCGGCTCGCGGAACAGCGGCAGGTAGGCGGTACCCGAGGCGTCCTCGTACGGCTTGCCGACCATCTCTTCGGTGGCGTGCGCCAGGCCGCTGGCGAGGAAGGCGGTCACGTTCAGCTTCTGCCAGGCGGCGAGGTCGTCCCGCACCACCACGGCGATCTTCGTGTCGAAACGCATGCCCGGCACTCTCGCCCGCCGCCCGGCCCGGCGTCTTGAACGCTGGTGCGGCCGTACCGGCCCCGGCGCGGCCCGTCCGCCCCGCCGGGAAATGCGTTCGGCAGCACGCGCCGCGGCGGGCACAATAGGGCGGGTGGCGGATCGGACGGCAGTGCGTGGCGGCGGGGGAGACGGCTGGGCCCGCTACTGGCGCGATCCCGAGCGGCCCGTGGAAGCCATGCACGCCCGCTTCTACCGCCACGTCTTCCACCCGCACAGCCACGACGCGTACTCCTTCGCCGTCACCGAGGTCGGCGCCCAGCGGTTCCGCTGCCGGGGCGCGCTGCGCACCAGCGGCGCGGGCATGGTGATGGTGTTCAACCCCGACGACCCGCACGACGGCGAGGCCGCCTCGGAGCTGGGCTACCAGTACCGGATCGTGCACATCGGCCCCGAGGCGGTGCGCGAGGTGCTGACCGGCGTGGCCGGCCGCGCCACCGCCATGCCGCTGTTCGACCTGCCGGTGCTCACCGACCCGGTGCTGGCCCGCGCCCTGCTGCGGCTGCACGCCGCGCTCGGCGGCGGCGCGGGCCCGCTGGTGCGCGACGAGCGGCTGACCGCGGCCGTCACCGCGATGGTCCGCCGCAGCGCCACCCGGCCGCCGCGCGCGCCCGG
>NZ_JAVSCF010000053.1:0-27980 GCF_031932565.1 Streptomyces sp. B1866 | reverse complement strand
GAAGTTGCCGAGGCCGCCGCAGACGTTGACCGCCTGGGAGGTGACCGAGCCGGCGGCGTCGGAGGCCAGGTAGCCGACCATGGCGGCGACCTCCTCGGGGGTGGAGTAGCGGCCGAGCGGGATCTTGGCCTGGAACCGCTTGAGGATCGTCTCCTCGTCGGTGTCGTACGCGGCCGCGTAGCCCTGCCGTACGCGCTGCGCCATCGGTGTCTCCACGTAGCCGGGGCAGACGGCGTTGACGGTGATCCCGGTGGGGGCCAGCTCGTTGCCGAGCGCCTTGGTGAAGCCGACGACGCCGTGCTTGGAGGCGGAGTACGGGGCGCCGAGCACGACGCCCTGCTTGCCCGCGGTGGAGGCGATGTTGATGACGCGGCCCCACGACTTGTGCCGCAGGCCGCCGGTGGTGAGAACCTCCCGGGTCATGCGGAAGACACTGGTGAGGTTGGTCTCGATGACGTCGAGCCAGAGCTCGTCGGCGATGTCGGCGGTGACGCCGCCGCCGCTGCGGCCGGCGTTGTTCACCAGGACGTCGACGCCGCCGAAACGGTCGACGGCCGCCCGCACGAAACGGCGTACGGAGTCCCCGGAGCGCACGTCCAGGGCGCTGCCGTCCACCTCGGCGCCCTCGGCCTGGAGTTCCTTGACGGTGGCGGTCACACCGTCCGCGCCGCGCGCGCCGATGTACACCCGCAGGCCCTGGCCGGCGAGTTGCCGGGCCGAGGCCAGGCCGATGCCGCTGGTGGCGCCGGTGACGAGAGCGACCCGCTGCTGCTGAGACATGCTGGTACCCGCTTTCCCTGGTGCGTCGTGGAGTGCGTCGTGGAGTGTCGTGCGGCCGTGCGGAGGGGACGGCCGTGCGGGGGCCGCCGGGCGCGCGGCGGTCCGGCGGCGGCGGTCCGCGCGGGCAGGCGCCTCGGCAGGCTCTGGTCGGGAGGGTCAGACGGCGTCGGCCGGCATCGACAGCCGGGCGTTCACCGCGTCGATCAGGCGCCGGGGAGTGGCGCCGTCGGTGAGCTCCTGGTCGTCGAGCGTGATGCCGTACTCGCGTTCGATCCGGCCGCCGGTCTCCAGCAGCGCCAGCGACTCGTATCCGAGCTCGTCGAAGCCGAGGTCGAGGATCTCGCCGTCGAGGTCCACGGTCTCGGCCGCGCCCGCCCCCTCCAGCAGAATCCGTTTGAGGTCGTCGAGGGTGAAGCGTCGGGTCCCCATGGGATGGCCCTGCCTTTCGCGTGTCCGTGGTGGTCGGTGTCGGAGGTGTCCGGTGGGTACTGCGCGGCGGATCGAGGGGGACCGGGGGCGCCGGACGTCCGGACGTCAGGCCGCGCGCACCAGCAGCGCCGAGTTGAAGCCGCCCTCGCCCCGGGCCAGCACCAGCGCGGAGCGCACCGGTGCGGCCCGCCGCTCCACGACGAGGTCCAGGCCGTGCCCGGGCGCGGGGTCGACGTGGACCGTCGGCGGGATGAGGCCGGCGTCGATGGACAGCAGCGCGGTGGCCAGATCCAGCGGGCCGGCGCCGGAGTACAGGCGGCCGGTCATGGTCTTGGGCGCGGTGACCGGCACCCCGCGCGGTCCGAAGACGGCGCCGATCGCCGCGGCCTCGGCCCGGTCCAGCTCGGGTACGGCCGCCGCGTCGGCGAAGACCACGTCGACGTCGCCGGGATCGGCCGCCGCGTCGGCCAGCGCCAGCTCGATCGCCCTGCGCAGGCCCGGTTCCCGCCCGCTGCCCGGCCGCGGGTCGAAGGTGGCGCCGTAGCCGGCGATCTCCCCGTACCGCCGGGCCCCGCGCCGGCGTGCGGACTCCTCGGATTCCAGCACCACGATCGCACCGCCCTCGCCGGGCACGTGGCCGGCCGCCGCCGCGTCGAACGGCAGGTACGCCCGGTCGACGCACTCGACGGTGCTCAGCCGCCCACCGGCCAGCTGGGCCACCCACCCCCAGGGGCAGATGGAGGCGTCGATCGCGCCGGAGACGACCAGCCGGGTGCCCCGCCGGATCTGCCGACGGGCCTGGGCGACGGCGTCCAGGCCCCCGGCCTGGTCGCTCACGACCACGCTGCTGGGACCCTTCATCCCGTTGCGGATCGAGATCTGCCCGCTGTTGACGGCGTAGAACCAGGCGAACGACTGGTACGCGCTGACGTACCGGCTTCCCTTGCTCCACAGCGCCTCCAGCTCGCCCTGGCCGAACTCGAAACCGCCCGAGGAACTGGCGGTGACGACGCCCATGTCGAAGGCCGGCAGCTCGTCCGGGCGCACGTTCGCGTCCGCCAGCGCCCAGTCCGTCGCCGCCAGCGCCAGCCGGGTCATCCGGTCGGTCTGGGGGAGCAGGCGGCTGGGCAGGTGGTCCTCCGCGGTGAAACCCGGGATCTCACCGGCCAGCTTGGCCGGGTAGCCCGCGGGGTCGAAGCGGGTGATCCGGCCGATACCGGACTTGCCGCTGCGGGTGTTTCCCCAGTAGTCCGCGGCGCCCAGGCCGTTGGGCGCCGCGATGCCCAGACCGGTCACCACCGCCCTGGCGGTCATGCCGCTCTCCTCTCCGGCCGGGCGAGCACCATGGCGCNACCACCGCCCTGGCGGTCATGCCGCTCTCCTCTCCGGCCGGGCGAGCACCATGGCGCTCTGGAAGCCGCCGAAGCCGCTGCCGACGGTCAGCACCGCGTCGGTGCGCTGCTCGCGTGCGGTCAGCGGCACGTAGTCCAGGTCGCACTCGGGGTCGGGCGTGTGCAGGTTGGCGGTCGGCGGCACCAGCGAGTGCTCCATCGCCAGTGCGGAGGCGGCGATCTCGATGGAGCCGATCGCGCCGAGGGAGTGGCCCACCATCGACTTGATGGAGCTGACCGGGGTGACGTGGGCGTGCTTGCCGAGGCTCCTTTTGAACGCGGCGGTCTCGTGCCGGTCGTTCTGCTTGGTGCCCGAGCCGTGTGCGTTGATGTAGTCGATCTGCTCGGGATTCATCCGCGCCTCGTCCAGCGCGACCCGGATGGCCTCGGCCATCTCCGCGCCGTCCGGGCGCAGACCGGTCATGTGGTAGGCGTTGCTGCGGGTGGCGTAGCCGGCGATCTCGGCGTAGATGTGCGCGTCCCGTGCCCGTGCCCGCTCCAGCTCCTCCAGGACGAACACCGCGGCGCCCTCGCCGAGGACGAAGCCGTTGCGGGTGCCGTCGAAGGGCCGGGAGGCGGTGCTCGGGTCGTCGTTGCGGGGGGTGGTCGCCTTGATCGCGTCGAAGCAGGCGAGGGTGATCGGGGAGATCGGCGCGTCGGACGATCCGGCGATCATGACGTCGGCCGATCCCTCGCGGATGAGGTCGGCCGCGTAGCCGACCGAGTCGATGCCGGAGGTGCAGCCGGTGGAGACCACCGTGCTGGGGCCCTGCGCGTCCACGGCCCAGGCGACCTCGGCGGCGAAGGAGCTGGGCACCAGGTAGTCGTACAGGTGCGGCACGGCGTAGGCGTGGTCCACCAGGTGCAGGCGGCCGCCGTCGCTGACGACCCGGTACTCCTGGTCCAGGCCCATGGTGGCGCCGACCGCGCTCCCGACGGTCACGCCGACCCGGTACGGGTCGAGCGCGGTCAGGTCCGCGCCCGAGTCGCGCACCGCGCCCCGGGCGGCGACCACGGCGAGCTGCGCGGCCCGGTCCATCCGCCGGATCTCCTGGGGGCTGAGTCCATGCGCCTCCGGGGCGAAGTCGATCTCGGCGGCGACGCGGGAGCGGAACGGCGAGGGGTCGAAGAACGTGATGCCGCGGGTGGCGGTGCGCCCGTGGCTGATCAGATCCCAGAAAGCGCCGGCTCCGACCCCGCCGGGGGCCAGGACGTCGATTCCGGTGACCACGACGCGGCGGCCGGTCATGCACCGGCCTCCCAGGTGTAGAAGCGGGTGGCCATGGCGTCGGCGGGGGAGCGCCAGGTGGCCGGGTCGTAGGCCTCGATGTACGGCTTGAGGTCCTGGCTGATCCGGACGAACCGCTCGTCGGTCTTGGCCTGCTCGATCAGGGCGCCGCCGTTGTCGGCGTCGAAGTCCTGGAGGTGGAAGTACAAGCCCCGGTAGTGGAAGAGCTGACGCCGGCGGGTGCCCATGAGGTGAGGCATCTCCGTCCTGTCGAATCCGGCGAAGATCTGCGCGACGTCCGCGTCCGACTCCGGCTGCATCCGGGCCACGATCAGAGTGCTGTGCATGAATTCTCTCCTTCGGATCTTCGCGCTCTCGGGCCCGCGGGGGCTTGTCGGTGGGACCGGTCCTGTGCGGCGGTGGTCCGTCCGTCCGCCCGGCCGGTTCCCGGTCGCCCGCGAAAGCGGATCGCGGTGCCGGGAGCGGACGGGAAGTTCGGTCCGGGGTTCGCCGTCGATGCGGAACTCGCAGGCGCGGTTCGGCGCGACGGCCCCTCCTGCCGGACGGGGATATCGGCCGGCTTCCATGATTGATCCCCTGCCGGACCCTGTTCAAGGTTCTCCTATTCAGTCTTCGGTCGGGAAATGCAGGGCTGGAGAGGATTTGTCGGCACTTCGCCAGGACGATGTCAGAAAGCTGTCAGACCGCGAGACCGCACCCCGTGACACCAGCCCGTGGGCAATGCACGAAAAAGGGCGGGCTCCGCTTTGCGGAGCCCGCCCGTATGGCGGTGCCTATTCCTGGCGGCGACCGGTGGCGTCGGGCGCCGGTCCGTTCCCGCCGATTTCTCTCGGCGTTCTGTTCCGTCCGTCAGATGTGGCCGAGCCGGAATCCGACGCCTCGGACGGTGATGATCCAGTCGCTTCCGCCGAGTTTGGCGCGAAGGCTGCTGACGTGCGTGTCGACGGTGCGTCTGGACCAGGAGTCGCCCCAGACCTGTTGCATTATCCGCTTGCGCGGAATGACTGTTCTCGGATGGGAGGCGAGCAGACAGAGCAGGTCGAACTCCTTGCGGGTCACGTCGACCTCACGGCCTTCCAGGCTGACCTCGCGCAGGCCCACGTCGATGCGGAGGGACCCGTGCGAGATCACCTTCGCGGTCTGCGGCTTGGCTTGAACCCGGCGCATGACCGCCTCCATGCGGGCGATCAGCTCCCGGCACCCGTAGGGTTTCACCACGTAGTCGTCCGCGCCGGCCTGCAGGCCGAGCACCCGGTCCAGCTCGCTCCCCCACGAGGTCACCGCGATCACCGCCACGTCCGACAGCGTGCGGATGCCCCGGCACACCTCCAGGCCGTCGATGTCCGGCAGCTCGAAGTCGATCAGGACGATATCGGCGCTCTCGTGCGCCTGCAGGGCCGCCGAGCCGGTATGAACCCCCTTGACCTGGTGACCGTGCCGGCCCAGTTCCGCCCGGAGGGTTTCCAGGGCCCCCTGGTCCTTCTCTACTACCAGGACGCGCCAGGACCCCGACGCACTCTGCAGAAAGTCTGACCCGCGGAGATCGGAAGCTGTGATGTGCTGACTCATAACTCCCCCATTAATGATCCGCTCAACTGGACGCACGGTTCAAGCCAACGCATGTAACCCTACAAACATGCCCGCCGGTTTGTCAATAAATCGCCAGGCGCGTGAATGCGAATCAATGTGTCCTGAGATCGATGTGGGAGCTGCGGGTCGTGCGTCGAAGTCTGCCGACGCTCCGGGGGGTTGGCTCGTCTTTGCGGGTGCGGCCGAGTTATCCGCGGTGCTGCCACATTTCTTACTTCCGCCGTGCTTACTCCCTGGATAGCGCCTCCGAACAGGGGCTTCCCGGATCGCGCGCCCCGCCGGAAGATCTAAGGGAACCTCCGGTCTGTTAAAGGCGGCCGCGGAGCGGGACGGAATGAGGCAGTCGGTGTGTACGTTCCGAAAAATTCAGGCCACTGGCGGAAAGTAGGCAGAACGGGTGTGCGGCCGCGGCGGCCCGCGGCGTGCGCGGCCGGTGGTTCACCCGCCCACGCGCCACCGGGCAAGATCACCGGCTCGGCCCGCCACGCGATGGACACCGCTCCTCCGGCAACGGTAAGTTGAGCCCTATCCAAGGGAATTGGTCTCGTCCGGCAGGTGCCCGAGCCGCCCACTCCACGCGTACCGGCCCGGCCCTGCGATCGGGATGCTCGCTACCCGGGAGGGATGCAGTCGGATGGACAGCGAAGTCGAGGTGGCCCCCGTCCCGCATCCCGAGGAGGCATGCCCGATCGGCCCGGTGGTCGAGATCGTGTTCAGCAGGTGGACCACGCCGATTCTGTGGACGCTCCACGCGTGCGGCAGGCAGCGTTTCGGGGAGCTTGAGCGCCGGATCGTGACGATCACACCCAAGGTGCTGACCGACACGCTGCGGAAGCTGGAGCGCGACGGGCTGGTCGTGCGCACCTCGCACCCCGGGGTGCCGGCCCGGGTCGAGTACGAGATCAGTGAGCTGGGGCGCAGCTTGGCGGGGGTGTTCGAGGTGCTCGCGAACTGGTCCGAGGACAACCTGGAGAAGGTCCAGCAGGCCCGGCTCGACTACGAGGACCGCACACTCGTCCGCGTGCGCCGCTGAGACGCGCCCGCGCCGGCGCCCTGCGCGTTCGACGGGGAGCCGCGCGGTCGGCGACCCGCCCCGCGGGCGTGCGGACACACGCCTCGCCCCCTGCTCCCCGGACGGCGGCGGGGGAACAGGGGGCAGGCTCTACCGGGCGGCGGCCGCCGCGAGCTAGACCCGCGTGGTCTCGATCAGCCAGGTCGGGACGTGGATCTGGCCCTTGTCGTCGGTGTTCGGAACGACGTTGAACTGCTTGAGGAACACGTCCATGATGGATTCCACCCCCGAGAAGGTGCCCATCTCCATGCTCGTGATCTCCCATCCGCCGTCGCGGATGGACGCGCGCAGCGTGTCGTCCGGTACGGACATGGGGGCCGGCATCCCTCCCGGGACGTCCGCGAAGACCAGCATGTTCAGCCAGGCGCCCTCCTTGGTGACCCGGTGGAGGGCTTCGAGGTAGAGCCGCCGGTCGTCGGCGTCCAGGACGTGGTAGAGCGCGCTGTCGAGCACCGAGTCGAAACGGTTCTCGTACCCGGCCAGTTCGGTCGCGTTCGCGACGAAGAACTCAATGTCGAGCCCCTTGTGCCGCTCCTTGGCCTGCCTGATCGCGCTCGACGAGGCGTCGAACGCCGCGACCTTGTGGCCGCGTCCGGCGAGATAGGCGGCGTTGTCGCCGAGGCCGCACCCCGCGTCGAGAACCGTCCCCCGGAAGCGGCCACGGCGCTCGAACTCGACAGCCCCGGGCTGGGGCTCCTCGACGTCCCAGGGAACACCCTTGGTGATCAGCCCGGGCACGAGCTCGCCGCCGTCGTACACGATGTTGAAGTCGACGGAGCCGAGGTCCACGTCCACGCCATGCTGCTCGCTCATTCGTGTCTCCTTTGCTGTTGAGAGATCCGGACTCGCGTGTTCTGGAAACCGCCGCGCGGCTTCGTGCCGCGCGCCGGTGGAAAGTGCGCCGAGAGGGGCCACAACGGTGTCACGGGCGTCGAGTCATGCTGGACCGCACCGCTCGTCTCGAATGCCGCGGCGGCCTCTTGCCCTGTCGGTTCTGGACCCGTTCACGCGGTCCATACGGAGGCGAAGGGAAAACGCGTACCCACATCATCACCGGCGTGCCCGGGGCCGGCATAGGTCTCCAGTGTCAGGACTCCCGTAAGTTTGTCAATTCTCTGCCGCCGCCCGCTTCCCGCCGAGTTTTTCGGAATAGACCGGTCCGGCTGCGCCGCGCGGTCCCTGGCCGCGAGCGGGTCTCCGCGCCCGCCCCGCGCGGTCCCGGCCGGGGCTCCGGGGACCCGCGCGCGCCCGCGGCGCCGGTCGAGGAGGGGCGACCCGCCCCGCACCCGCTGCCGCGGAACGGGCCCGGGCGGGACCCCCGGCCGCGCCCGAGAACCGGCTCAGCCAGGCACTTTCTCCTTGGTAACCATATGTAGCCGAGTGCTAGCGTCGCGGCGTCGCTCAGCAACAGCACAGGAGGAGACGCTCGATGAGCCCTTCGTCCGCGGACGCCTCGGTGCCCGCTCCCCCCCTTGCTCCCAAAAGTCCCGGACTGGTCCTGGCATTTCTCTGCATCGCGCAGTTCATGGTGTTCCTCGACGTGTCGATCGTGAACGTCGCGCTGCCGTCGCTGCAGCGGGGTCTCGACATCTCGCCGGCGGACCTCACGTATGTCGTGACGGCATACGGAACGATTCTCGGCGGCTGCCTCCTGCTCGGCTCCCGGCTGGCCGACAAATTCGGCCGGCGCCGGCTCCTCCAGATAGGTCTGGCGCTCTTCGGCCTGTCCTCGCTGGTCGGAGGCGCTTCCCAGGACGCCATCCTGCTGTTCATCTGCCGCGGCGTGCAGGGCCTGGGATCGGCGATGATCGCCCCCGCCGCGCTCAGCACGCTCACCGTCACCTTCGCCGAAGGCGAGGCACGGAACAAGGCGCTCGGCGTGTGGGGAGGACTGGCCGGTATCGCCTCCGTCGCCGGAGTCGTCTTCGGCGGTCTGCTCACCGAGGGCCCGGGCTGGCGGTGGATCTTCTTCATCAACGTGCCGATCGCCGCGGCCGCGGTGCTGCTGGCGCCCAGGATCCTGCCCGAGAGCCGGGGCGAGCGCAGGCCCTTCGACATTCCCGGTGCCGTCGTCATCACCGGTGGTCTCATGCTGCTCATCTACTCGCTGGACGAGGCGATCACCTACGGATGGGGTTCGGCGAGGGTCCTCCCCACGCTCGTCGCCGCCGGTGTCCTGATTCTCGCCTTCCTCGTGATCGAGCAGCGCAAGCGGGACCCGCTCGTGCCCTTCACCATCTTCCGGGTGCCCACGCTCAGGACGGCGAACGTGACGACCGTGTTCTTCCTGGGCGGCGTGGTGAGCCTCTTCTACTTCGCCAGCCTGTACATGCAGCAGGTGCTCGGCTACAGCCCGATCGAGACCGGCCTGGCCTACGTGCCGCAGGCGGTCATGGCGGGCGTCGGTGCGGGCCTGGCCTCGCAGCTCGTCACCAAGACGGCGGCGAAGCCCGTTCTCCTGTCGGGCCTGGTCCTGTGCACCCTCGGCCTGTTCCTCCTGTCGAGGGCCGGCTCGGACGCCAGCTATCCCGCCGACATCCTGCCGGCGTACCTGATCTTCGGGCTGGGCATGGGCTTCTCGTTCGTACCCCTCCAGATCGCCGCCCAGGCCGGAGTCCCGGACCGGCAGGCCGGCCTGGCCGCGGGCCTGATCAACACGAGCCAGGAACTCGGCGGCGCCCTCGGCCTGGCGGTGGCCGCGACCATCGCTCTGCACAACCTTCCCGAGAAGATGACGGCGGCCGGGGGTGACCCGTCGCGGTTGCAGGACACGCTGACGGGAGTCTTCCACCACGCGTTCCAGGTGGGGTACTGCCTGATGCTGGCCGCGCTCGTCCTTTCGCTGCTGCTGCCCACGCTGCGGGCCCAGCAGGGACCCGCCAGCGGTGAGCTCTCGGACAAGACGGCAGGCGTCAATGCCGGATAGCCAGCGGTTGGACCAGCAGAAGACCCGGCAGGCCCCGGGCCTTCCGGCCGGCGCCGAACGCCTGCTCGCGGGACCCCATACCGGCGTGCTCACCACCCTGAGGCGCGACGGCTCCGCCCATCTGGCGCCGGTGCGGTTCAGCTGGGACGACGAGGCGGGGCTGATCCGGGTCATGACGACCGGCTCCCGCGCGAAGATCCGGAACATACGGGCCAACCCCGACCGGCCCATCGCGATCTGCCAGGCGGTGCAGTTCCGCTGGATCACGTTCGAGGGCCTCGCGACCGTCTCCGAAGACCCGGAGCGCGTGGCCGAAGGAGTGCGCCGGTACATCCTCCGGTACGCCGCGCCGCCACCGAACCTCCCGGGACTGGTCGTCATCGAGATAGCCGTGCACCACGTCATGGGGATCCTGTGAACCCGCCGGTCCCCTGGGAACACACTCGCAAGGACGGGAACTCATGAGTGAAACCGCAACCCCTGCCGACGCCGACCCGCGCCAGGGATTCCTCAAGGCCGTCGCCCTGGCCGGGGAGACCATCGCCGCCGTGCGCCCCGACCAGTACGACGCCGCCAGCCCCTGCCCCGACTTCACCGCCCGGCTGCTGGCCAGGCACCTGATCTCCGTGCTGCGGCGGGTCGCCGTCGCCGGGAGCGGCGGCCACCCGTTCGGCGTCGGCGACTTCGCCGACGACGTACCGGACGGCGACTGGCCGAAGGCGTGGGAGAACGCGGTCCGCGACGCCGAGGCGGTCTGGTCGGACCCGGCGATCCTGGGCCGGAGCATCGAACTCGGCTTCGTCACGCTGCCGGGAGCGGCGGCGATCGTGGTGTACACGACCGAGATCAGCATCCACACCTGGGACCTCGCCAAGGCGACCGGGCAGGAACCGGCCTGGGACGAGGCGGTCCTCGCGGCCCCGGTCGCGGCCATGCGGTTCGCGGCGCCGGCCACCCCACGCGGCGGCCCGGTGCCGTTCGGACCCGTCGTCGAGGTGGCGCCCGACGCTCCCACGATCGACCAGCTCGTGGCCTGGTACGGCCGGCAGCCCTGAGCCGGTACGTACCGGGCGGCCTGTTCCCCGCGGTGTCTCAGCCGGCGTTCCGCGCCGGCTGAGCACGCGTTTCACCCGTCCGTCAGCGCGGTGCGGCACCGGTCTCCCGGTGGCGCGGCGCGACCGGCGCGACGGCATGGAAAGCCGATCAGCTCTCAACCCTGCGGGCTCCGTCCGGAGTTCCCGTGCCGCGCCCCCGGGCGCGGGAACCGGATGCCGCCGCCCCCGCGGGCCGGGACAAGGAGAAGTCACTTGCTGCCAGAACGACAGGAGCGTGCCCTCCACACCCGCCGTGCCCTGCTCCACTCCGCGGCCCGCCTCTTCGACCGGCACGGCTACGCCCGCGCCAAGCTCAACGACATCAGCGCCGGAGCCGGCGTCAGCCCGGGAGCGCTCCACTTCCACTTCGCGAACAAGGCCGCGGTCGCCGCCGCCGTCGAGACGGCCGGCGCGGACATCCTGTGGTCGGCGGGGCGGATCGCCTGCCGCGCCAACAAGGACGCGCTCCAGGCGCTCACCGACATGTCGCAGGCGTTCGTCCGCCTGCTGCGCTGGGACGTGGTGGCCCGCGCGGGCTTCCGGCTCGGCACCGACACCGACACCCCCCGCGCCCGGACGCAGGCGCTCGACCAGGAATGGCACACCTGTGTCGAACGCCTGCTGGCCTGGGCCGCCCGCAACAACGAACTCTCCCGCGACGTCGACCTCGTGCCCGTCACGTGCGCCGTGCTCACGGCGACCACCGGGATCGGGTTGCAGATCACCGGCAGCGCGGAGCAGCGGGCGCAGAACGCGCTCACCGCGTTCTGGCAGGTGTTCCTGCCGGGCCTGGCCACACCCGAGGTGGCCGCCCGCCTGGAGCCGGCCGGGCGGACCACCGTGGTCGCCGACGCCGTCGCCGTCTCCCGCTACGCGTGCGCCCAGGCACCGGCCGCGGAGCCGGCGCCCTGAGGCCCCGCGGAGGTCAGTCCCCGCCGTCCTCGGACCGGGCGGCGGTGCTGCCCGGCCCCAGCCGGTAGCCGACCCCCCGTACGGTCACGATCCAGTCGCCCGCGCCGAGTTTGCCGCGCAGCGAGCTGATGTGCGTGTCCACCGTGCGGCTGGAGACGGACCACTCGTCCGCCCAGACCTTGGCCATCAGATCCCGGCGGGAGAGCACGGTCTGCGGCAGCGAGGCCAGCAGGTACAGGATGTCGAACTCCTTGCGGGTGACGTTGATCACGCTGTCGCCCACCCGCACCTGCCGGCCCCGCGGGTCGATCCGCAGGGCGCCGTGGGAGAGCGCGGACGTGCCGCTCGGTACGGCCAGCCGGCGCATGACCGCGCGCATCCGCGCCACCAGCTCCCGGTATCCGTACGGTTTGATCAGGCAGTCGTCGGCCCCCGACCGCAGGCTGAGGACCCGGTCCAGCTCGGTGTCCCCGGCCGCCAGTGTGATCACCGGGGTGGTGCCCCGGCCGCGGATCCGCGCGCACACCTCCAGCGCGTCCACGTCGGGCAGCCTGAGGTCGAGCAGCACCAGGTCGGCGTGAACCCAGGCGGCCAGGGCGGCCTGGCCGGTGGCCGCCCGGCTGACCTCGTAGCCGTTGCGCTCCAGCCGCTCGGCCAGCGCGGCGGCGGCCTCCTTGTCCGGGTCGACCACAAGAACGCGCGTCTTCACTCTTCGCTCCGTATCGGTCCGCTCGCTTTCGTACCGGTCCGTCGAGAACGGCCCCGTGGCCGGGCCCTGGTACCACTCGCCGCCGGGGAGGCCCTACCCGGCGGCCGTGCGGGTGTGCACCACGCGGTAGGTGTTGGAGTCCCGCTCGATGACCAGCGCGTCGACGCGCGACTGGGACAGCAGCCGGTCGGCGGGCTGCTCGGCCTGCGGAGTCGTCCGGAAGGCGTCGTAGGACGCCTTGTCGGCCCACTGGTCGTAGCAGACGACGAACGCGCCCTCAAGCCCGCGTGCCCGCAGGCCGCGCAGGACGGTGTGGGTGCGGAACCCGGGAACCTTCAGCAGCCACTCCTGGGCCGGGCCGAGCGCCTCGACCAGGGCGTCCTGGTCGCCGTCGGCGACCTTGAGCACCTCGATGACGGTGTAGTCGTCGCGGGTCGGCGAGATCTCGGTGACGCCGCCGAGCTCCGGCGCCTGCAGGGTGTAGACCACCTCGTTCTGCAGCAGCCGGATGGCCGTGGTCATCTCGGAGAACAGCGGCAGGGTACGGTGCTTGAACTCCTCGCCGGCGTAGCGCTTCTCCAGGTCCTCGGTGCTGCGCCACTGGATGAAGTTGGCGGTCCCGAACCTGTCCGTGCCGCTGTGCACGGTGCTGGAGATCCAGCCGGGGTACGCGGCCGAGTCGACGATCTCCCGCATGGCGCCCAGCAGACTCTCCTGCTTTTCTGCCGCATCGGTCGAGAACAGGTTGAGAACAGTCAGGTGCGCGCCGTCGGCTGTGATCTTCGGCATTTTTTCTGGTGCCTTCCATTCCGGGAACGACGGATCGGTTCGTACAGCGACCAGGATGGCGGCGGCGGTGCCGGAAGCGAAAGTACGCCCGGTTCAGGACTTCTCGCAGATTGGTCAGCTCTCTCCTGGCACCGTCAAGTCTTGGGCGGCTTCGTCAGGTCTGTGAAAAGCGGCCTTGGTCGGCCGGAGCCCGGGTGGCCATCCTCGAACAATGGAATACCAATCGGCGGCCGCGGACGCGTCCCGACTACTCGACCGCTATCTGATCAGTCTCGACGACCAGCGACTCGACGACGGGTGGGCGAAGTCGCTGTTCACCGACGACGCCCTTGTCGAATTCCCCATGAGCCGGCACCGCGGACTGGCCGGCATGGCCGACTGGCACCGGGCGGCGCTGTCCGCCTTCTCCGGCACCCAGCACCTGGGCAGTCCGGCGGTGGTGGACCGCCCCGACGACGACGGCGGCGGCGCACCGGACCGGCTGCTGCTGCGGGCCAACCTGGTCTCCACCCATGTCCACCATGCCCCCGCCGCCGGGGAGCCGGTCTTCGCCGTCGGCACGTTCGTCGACGGTGAGGCCCGCCGCACACCGGACGGCTGGCGCCTGGCCGCCCTGCGGTTCCGTACGGTGTGGATGACCGGCACGCCTCCGCCGCCGTCCGGGGGGCAGCGGTGACCGCCTCCGCCGCCCCGCTGCTGTCCGGGCCCGCCACGGGAGAGGTGCACCTCGCCGCCCGTTCCGCCGACATGGTCACCGGCATCATGCTGGCCGACATCGCCGTCGTCATCCTCGCCGGCCTGGTGCTCGGCCGCCTCTTCCGCGCGCTGCGCCAGCCCGCGGTGATCGGTGAGATCACCGCGGGAATCGCCCTCGGGCCCAGCGTGCTGGGGCAGTTCCCCGGCGACCTGTCGCAGCGCCTGTTCCCCTCCGACATCCGGCCCCTGCTGAACGGGATCTCCCAGGTCGCCCTGGTGCTGTTCATGTTCGTGGTGGGCTGGGAGTTCGAGAAGCGGCTCGTGCGCCCGCACGCGGGGCTGGCGGCGAGCGTGTCCCTGTCGTCGATCGCGGTGGCCTTCGGCCTCGGCGTGGCGCTGGCCCCGGTCCTCTACCCGCACCACTCGACGGTCGCCGGGCACCACATCTCCTTCGCCACCTTCGCGGTCTTCCTCGGCACCGCGATGTCGGTGACGGCCTTCCCGGTCCTGGCCCGCATCCTCAACGACAACAGACTGCTCGACACCAGAGTCGGCTCGCTGGCCCTGGCCAGCGCGGCCGTGGACGACGTGCTGGCGTGGTGCCTGCTGGCGTACGTCTCCGCGATGGTGACCGCCGACGGCGACTACGCCGTCCTCGTCCGGACCGCCGGGTTCGGGCTGCTGTTCACCGCGGGGATGCTGCTGGTGGTACGGCCGGTGCTGAGCGCGCTGGTGTGGCGCTGGGCAGCGGCCGAGCGCTGGGGGCCGCTGCTCATGGTGCTCGTGTCCGGCACGCTCGCCTCGGCCTGGCTGACCTCGTGGATCGGCGTGCACGCGATCTTCGGCGCCTTCCTCTTCGGGTTCGTCACCCCGCGGGAGCCGGCCGTGCTGCTCTCCGTGAACGTCCGCAAGCCGCTGGACGACATGAGCCTGGTCCTGCTGCCGGTCTTCTTCGTGGTGACCGGCCTCAACGTGGACTTCGCCGCCCTCACCGCCGGGGACGTGTCGGCCATGCTGCTCATCATCGCCGTGGCCTGCGCCGGCAAGCTGCTGGGCGCGATCGCGCCGGCCCGCCTGGCCGGGCTGGGCTGGCGGGAGGCGAAGGACCTCGGCCTGCTGATGAACACCCGCGGGCTCACCGAGCTGGTCATCCTCAACGCGGCGATGACGCTCGGCGTCCTGGACACCCGGATGTTCACCATGATGGTGGTCATGGCGCTGGTCACCACGGCGATGGCGGCGCCGCTGCTGTCCGGCCGCGACGCGCTGCGCGCCACGACGCCCAAGGAGCCCACGGCGGTCCGCTCGTGACCCCCGTCAGGCCGCGCGGTCAGAATCCGCGCTCCGGTACTTTCCGGTAACGAAAGGTCTTCCGTGATGTCCGCACCGTTCTCCTCCGCCCCCTCCGTGCCGCATCCGCGGCCGGCCGTCGAGGGCAAGGCCCTGCGCGAGGCGTGCAGCGCGTTCGCCACCGGCGTCACCGTCATCACCGCGGCGACCGGCTTACCCGGCCGCGCCGAGGGCACGACGGTGAACTCCTTCACCTCCGTCTCGCTCGATCCCCCTCTCGTCCTGTTCTGCCTGCACCGGCAGTCGCGGCTCGGGCCGGTGCTGCGCCAGTCCGGATGCTTCGCCGTCAATTTCCTGACCCACCGCCAGCAGGAGCTGGCCTGGGCCTTCTCCGGCCGCGACTCCGCGCGGGTGGAGGAGGTCCCGCACCGCCGCACACCGGAGGGGGTGCCGGTGCTCACCGACGCGCTCGGCCACCTGGTCTGCCGCCGGTACGCCGAGTACGACGGCGGCGACCACCTCATCGTGCTCGGCGAAGTGATCGAACTGGGCCTGCCCGGACCGGCCGAGTCCCCGCTGGTCTTCTACCGGGGGGCGATGCACGCCCTGCCCGGCACCGCGTAGCCCCGGCCCGCCGAAGCCGCCCCGGCGCCGACCGGAAGGAACCGACCGGAAGGAACCGACCGGAAGGAACCGGCCGGAAGAAGCCGGACAGAAAGAACCGGACAGAAAGAGTCCGGCGGCCCGTCTCCGCGGCGGCGGAGGAAATCCTGACGAACTTGTCAGAGTTCTGTAGCGGATGCCGTTCAGATCTGCGTGTTCCATCGGAATACTGGAGAAAACCCCGACAGGAAGAGGGACGATGGACGCGTTCGACACCGATGTGATAGTCGCGGGGGCGGGCCCTTCCGGGCTTATGCTGGCGGGTGAACTCCGGCTTGCGGGAATACCGGTCATCGTCCTCGACAGGCTTGCCGAGCCCATGCAGCAGTCCCGTGCGCTCGGCTTTTCCGCGCGTACTCTCGAGGAGTTCGGCCAGCGCGGCCTGCTGGCGGAATTCGGCGAACTCGACACGATACCGGTAGGCCATTTCGGCGGCATGCCGCTGGACTACCGGATCATCGAGGGCGGGAATTTCGGAGTCCGCGGCGTCCCCCAGTCCCGCACCGAGCGGATACTCGCCGGCTGGGCGCTCGGCCTCGGCGCGGACCTGCGCCGGTCGCACGAGGTCGTGGGCCTGGAGCAGGACGGGAGCGGCGTCACCGTCGACGCGGACACGCCCGGCGGCGTCGTCCGGCTGCGGGCGCGCTACCTGGTGGGGTGCGACGGTGCGCGCAGCGCGGTGCGCCGGCTGACGGGGATCGCCTTCCCCGGCACCGACGCCACGATGGAGATGAAGATGGCCGACTTCACGGGGGTGCGGGTGCCCATCCGCCCCACCGGCCAGGTCGGTGAGGCGGGCATGGTGGTCGTGCTGCCGCTGGGGCCGGAGGCGATCCGGGCGGTGGTCTTCGAACGCGGCGCCGGCGTACGCCCGACCCAGGAGCCGCCCACCTTCCCGGAGGTGGCCGACGCCTTCCAGCGGGTGACCGGCGAGGACATCCACGCCGGGCGGCCGATCTGGACCAGCTACTTCACCGACGCCAGCCGGCAGGCGGAGACCTACCGCAGGGACCGGGTCTTCCTGGCCGGCGACGCCGCCCACATCCACCTGCCCATCGGAGCCCAGGGCATCAGCGCCGGCGTCGGCGACGTCGTCAACCTCGGCTGGAAACTCGCCGCCGCGCTGCGCGGACACGCGCCCGCGGACCTGCTGGACACCTACCACGCCGAACGGCACCCGGTCGGCGCCGGCATCGTGGCCAACACCCTGGTCCAGCGCTCGCTGTACCTGGGCGGCCCGGAGGCGCAGCCGCTGCGCGACGTCTTCGGCGACCTGATCCGGCTCGACCAGGTGCAGCGCCGGCTGGTGGGCGCCGTCACCGGCCTGGACATCGTCTACGGCGGCGAGGAGGGCGGCCACCCGCTGCTCGGCCGCCGGCTGCCCGAGCAGGAGCTGGCCGTCGCCGACGCCAAGACCACCACCTTCGAGCTGCTGCGCGCCGGCCGCCCGGTCCTGCTCGACCTGCACGACAGCGCCGGGCTGCGCGCGAGCGCCGCCGGCTGGTCCGACCGGATGGACATCGTCACCGCCTCCCGGCTCGACCCCACGGCACCCGCCGCGAGCCTGCTGGTCCGGCCGGACGGCTACGTCGCCTGGGTGTCCACCGACGGTACGCCCGACGGGCTCACCGGGGCGCTGGGCCGCTGGTTCGGCGCGCCCGTGTCCACCGACTGATGCGATATCAGGAAGGAGTACGCACATGACCAGCAAGGCCCAGGAGACCAAGGCCCAGGAGAGCAGAGCGGCCGGCCGGGCGGGCGCATGGACCGAGTGCGACGTGGCGATCCTCGGCTCGGGCCTGGCCGGCTCGATCACCGGGGCGATCCTGGCCCGGCACGGCGCGAACGTGGTGCTCATCGACGCCGGCCACCACCCGCGCTTCGCGGTCGGCGAGTCGCAGAACCCCCAGCTCGTGGAGTGGCTGCACATCCTCGCCGTCCGCTACGACGTGCCGGAGCTGAAGTACCTGCTGGACATCAGGGCGGTGACCGAGCACATCGGCCCGCACCACGGCAGGAAGCAGAGCTTCGGCTTCGTCAAGCACCGGCCGAACCGCGAGCCGGACCCGCGCGAGGCGACGATGTTCGTCATCCCCAAGATGCTCACCGAAGCCACCCACATGTTCCGCCAGGACACCGACGCCTTCTACCTCAACGTCGCCGCCGCGTACGGCTGCACCGTCCGGCAGGACTGGCGCGCCACCGACCTGGACTTCGACGACGACGGGGTGACGGTCACCGGCCACGACGGCGAGGTGTTCCGGGCCAGGTACCTGATCGACGCCTCCGGCTACCGCTCCCCCCTGGCCCAGAAGCTGGCCCTGCGCGAGCAGCCCAGCCGGCTCAAGCACCACGCCCGCTCGATGTTCACCCACTACGTGGGCATCAAGCCGTACGACGAGGTGAACAACTACCCCGAGGGGCTGAACCCGCCGGCCGAATCGCCCTTCCACGGCGGCACCCTGCACCACCTGATCGAGCGCGGCTGGTTCTGGATCATTCCGTTCGACAACCACGCGGACTCCCGCAACCCGGTGTGCAGCGTCGGCCTGACCATGGACGAGCGGCTGTACCCCAGGCCGAAGGACCTGACGCCCCAGGAGGAGTTCGACCGGTTCCTCGACCTGTACCCGGCCGTCAAGCGCCAGTTCGAGGGCGCGTCCCGGGTGCGCGAGTGGGTGTCGGCCGACCGTATCCAGTACTCCTCCAAGCAGACCGTCGGCCACCGCTGGTGTCTGATGTCGCACGCCGCCGGCTTCGTCGACCCGCTGTACTCCCGGGGCCTGTCCAACACCTTCGAGGTCGTGGACGCGCTCGCCTGGCGGGTGCTGGAGTCCCTGCGGGACGACGACTTCTCGGTGGAGCGGTACGAGTACGTCGAGCGGCTGGAGCAGGGCCTGCTCGACTACAACGACAAGATCGTGAACAGCTCCTACATCTCCTTCTCGCACTTCCGCCTGTGGAACGCGGTGTTCCGGGTGTGGGCCTGCTTCACCACCCCGGCGACCATGCGGCTGCTCCAGGCGCGGCAGGACTACCTGCTGAAGGGCAAGGACGACCGGGTCTTCCGGGACATGGAGAAGTCGGCCTACCCGGGCCTGTGGTGGCCCGACAGCCACGCCTTCAAGCATCTGCTCGACGTCACCGCCGAGACCTGCGAGAAGTACGAGGCCGGGGCGATCGACGGGGACAAGGCCGCCGACATCGTCTTCGAGGCGATCAACAACTGCGAGTCGGTCAACACCCCCTTCGGCTGGAAGGACGGCGAGGAGCACCGCTTCTACCGGGCCAGCACACCCACCATGATCAAGTTCATGTGGTGGTGCAACACCCAGGCCCCTGCGGAGATGAGGGAGCTGGGGCGGGCCATGGTCACCGGCATCGTCAAGGCCGGTCTGCGCGGCAAGAAGGTGACGTAACCCCGGGCGGGCCGCCCACGACCCGGCGCCGGACCCCGGCCGCGTACCTCCCCGTACGCGGCGGGCGGGTCCGGCGCCGCTGCGCGGCGGAACGGGCCCCGCTCGCGGAGTGGGAGCGCGCCCTTACCCTTGAGGAATGACCAGCAGCAGTGACCGGGCCGGAGCAGTGGGCGAAGTGGGCGTTACTCCAAGCTACGAGATCCGCACCTACGGGTGCCAGATGAACGTCCACGACTCGGAGCGGCTACGCGGCCTGCTGGAAGAGGCCGGATACGTTCAGGCGCCCGAGCGCGCGGGGGAGGACGACGACAGCTACCCGGACGTCGTCGTCTTCAACACCTGCGCGGTGCGGGAGAACGCCGACAACCGGCTGTACGGCAACCTCGGCCGGCTGGCGCCCGTCAAGGCGCGCCGGCCCGGCATGCGGATCGCCGTCGGCGGCTGCCTGGCCCAGAAGGACCGCGACACCATCGTGCGCCGCGCGCCCTGGGTCGACGTCGTCTTCGGCACCCACAACATCGGCAGGCTGCCGGTGCTGCTGGAGCGCGCCCGCGTGCGGCAGGAGGCGCAGGTCGAGATCGCCGAGTCCCTGGAGGCGTTCCCCTCCACGCTGCCCACCCGCCGCGAGTCCGCCTACGCGGCCTGGGTGTCGGTGTCCGTGGGCTGCAACAACACGTGCACCTTCTGCATCGTCCCCGCGCTGCGCGGCAGGGAGAAGGACCGCAGGCCCGGCGACATCCTCGCCGAGGTGGAGGCGCTGGTCGCCGAGGGCGTCATCGAGATCACCCTGCTCGGCCAGAACGTGAACGCGTACGGCTCGGACATCGGCGACCGCGAGGCGTTCGGCAAGCTGCTGCGCGCCTGCGGGCGGGTGGCGGGCCTGGAGCGGGTCCGCTTCACCTCGCCGCACCCGCGCGACTTCACCGACGACGTCATCGCCGCCATGGCCGAGACGGACAACGTGATGCCGCAGCTGCACATGCCGTTGCAGTCCGGCTCGGACGCGGTGCTGCGCGCCATGCGCCGCTCCTACCGGCAGGACCGCTACCTCGGGATCATCGAGAAGGTGCGCGCCGCCATCCCCGACGCCGCCGTCTCCACCGACATCATCGTCGGCTTCCCCGGCGAGACCGACGCGGACTTCGAGCAGACGCTGCACGTGGTGCGCGAGGCCCGGTTCGCGCAGGCGTTCACCTTCCAGTACTCCAAGCGGCCCGGGACGCCCGCCGCCGAGATGGACGGGCAGGTGCCGAAGGCGGTCGTGCAGGAGCGGTACGAGCGGCTGGTGGCCCTCCAGGAGGAGATCTCCTGGGCGGAGAACCGCACGCAGGTCGGCCGCACCCTGGACGTGCTGGTCGCCGAGGGCGAGGGGCGCAAGGACGGGGCCACGCGGCGCCTGTCCGGCCGCGCCCCCGACAACCGCCTGGTCCACTTCACGCGGCCGCCCGAGCAGGTGCGCCCCGGCGACGTGGTCACGGTCGAGGTCAGCTACGCGGCGCCGCACCACCTGCTCGCCGAGGGTCCCGTGCTCGCCGTGCGGCGCACGCCCGCCGGCGACGCCTGGGAGCGGCGCACCGCGCCCGCCGCGGCCCCGCCCGGCGGCGTGCTGCTCGGCCTGCCGAGCGTCGGCGTGCCCGAGCCGCTGCCCGCCGCGACGGGCGGCTGCGGCGCCCACTGACGCCGCCGCCCGCGCCCCGGTCCGACGGTCGGCGGGCCGGGGCGCCGGTTAAGCTGCCGATCATGCTGATCGCCGCCGCCGTCTGCCCGTGCCCTCCGCTGCTGGTGCCCGAGGTGGCGGGCGGGGCGGCCCACGAGCTGGACGCGCTGCGCGCGCGGTGCGCGCGGGCCGTCGGCGCGCTCGCCGCGGCGCGGCCGGACCGGCTGGTCGTCGTCGGCCCGGCCGAAGAGAGCGGGCGCGGACCGTTCCCGCAGGGGGCGACGGGGTCGCTGCGCGGCTTCGGGGTGGACGTGCGCGTCACGCTGGGCGCTCCCGCCGCCGACGGCCCCGCCGGGAGCGCCGTCCCCGACCGGCCGCTGCCGCCCTCGCTGGCGGTCGGCGCCTGGCTGCTGGAGCGCGCCGCGTGGGCGGCGGCGCCCGTGTCGGGCCTCGGCGTGGGCGAGCCGGTGGCCGCCGGGCCGTGCCTGACGGCCGGGCGGGACCTCACGGCGGGCGACGAACGCGTCGCGCTGCTCGTGATGGGCGACGGCAGTGCCTGCCGCTCGCTGGCGGCGCCCGGATACCTGGACGAGCGCGCCGCCGCGTTCGACGCGGCCGCGGCGCGGGCCCTGGGCGCGGCGGACACCGCGGCGCTCGCCGCGCTCGACGAGGAGCTGGCCCGTGAGGTGAAGGCGGCGGGCCGCGCGCCCTGGCACGTGCTCGCGGGCGCGGGGGAGGGTGCGCGCCTCACCGGAGAGCTGCTGTACGACGAGGCGCCGTACGGCGTGGGGTACATCGTGGCGCTGTGGACCGCGCCTGCCTGACCGGGCCCGTACCGCCGCCGTCCGCGGAGCGTCACCCGCGGTCCCCGGACCGCCGCGCCGTACGGCCGGGGCGCTCGCGGCCCACCCTGGGGCGCGGCGGTGGCGGTCCGGCGGCCGACCGCGCCGGGCCCTCGCGCGACCGCCCCGAGGCCGTACGAGCCCGTCGGCCGGGCCCGCGCGGGAACGGTCCCGGGACCGGCCGTACCGCGGCGGCGCCGAAGCCCTACTTCGCCTCGCCGCCGTTCTCCCCGGGCTGCCGGGGCTGCTGCGTGGCCTGCTGGGAGAGCCGGTCCAGGGCCTGCTTCGCCTTGCCCTTGCCCGTCTCGATCCGCTCGCTGTACTTGCCCTTCGTCTTCGCGTCGACGGTCTGGGCCGCCTTGTCCAGGCCCCGCTCGATCTTCTCGCCGTGCCGCTGCGCGAGCTCACCGGCCCGGCCCATCAGGACTCCGGCCTTGGCCTTGAGTTTGTCCATCGCGCCCATGGGGCCACCTTTCCTGGTCGGAGATCTGGTCCCGGATCCCGGTGATCCTCCAGTCTCCATGATCCACGAGTTGCGGGGTGTGCGAGACCTACCCGACCGGACGGCGCCCGCCGTCCCCGGCGCCGGTCCCGGCGGTCTCGACATCGGTACGCTCCACGCGCTCGGCGCGGGCCTGCTGCTGCGGAATCCCCGTGCCGTCGGCGCTGTCGGCGCCGGACTCCGCCGGGGTGCCCGGGGCGGTGGCCGGGCTCCTCATCTCCTGGGCCGTCTCCTGAGCCGCTTCGGCCCGGCCGGCCGCTTCGGCCCGGCCATCCTGGTCGGGGCGGCCATCCTGGTCAGGAGCGCCGGGCGCCTCATCCCCGCCGGCGGCGTCGGCGGCGTCAGCCGCGCCGGCCCGGTCCGCCCCGCCTGCCGCGTCCGCCCCGCCTGCCGCGTCCGCGGCGCCGGTGCCGCCCGCCGCGCCGCCCTCCTGCCGCGCACCGTCCGGGCCGGCCGCGTCCGGCGGGAGCGCGACGGCGCCCGTCACCGCGACCGGCGGCTCGACCGTGGGCTCCGCCTCTCGGAAAATACGTCGAAACATAGAAAAAACGCCCATATCAGCTCCATATTCTACTCATGTGGGCAAAATGCCGTGCGCTGGCGAGATCCGCCTGATGTCCGCGGCGGCCGGCCGGCCACCTGTGCCCCCGTGGAACCTCGCAACAGGCAACGACCGGCGGCCGGGTCACGTCACGTCACTCGTTCGAGTGCCAGTGGGCCGTACGGGGTTTGGGAGACTGGTCGGGTGAACACCGCAGCTGCTCCGCCGCGCGTCATCGCCGTCGTCGGCCCGACCGCGGCCGGCAAGTCCGACCTCGGCGTCGCTCTCGCCCGCCACCTCGGCGGCGAGGTCGTCAACGCCGACTCCATGCAGCTCTACCAGGGCATGGACATCGGCACCGCCAAGCTCACGGCCGTGGAGCGGCGGGGAGTACCGCACCACCTGCTGGACATCTGGGACGTCACCGAGACGGCGAGCGTGGCCGAGTACCAGCGGCTGGCCCGCGCCGAGATCGACCGCCTGCTCGCGCAGGGCCGCACGCCCGTCCTCGTCGGCGGCTCCGGCCTGTACGTACGCGGCGCCCTCGACGCCCTGGAGTTCCCCGGCACCGACCCGGCCGTCCGCGCCCGGCTGGAGGCCGAGCTGGCCGAGCACGGCTCCGGGGCGCTGCACGCCCGCCTCGCGGCCGCCGACCCGGACGCGGCCCGCGTGATCCTGCCCAGCAACGGCCGCCGCGTCGTGCGGGCCCTGGAGGTCATAGAGATCACCGGCCGGCCGTTCACCGCCAACCTGCCGGGCCCCCAGGCCGTCTACGACACGCTCCAGATCGGCGTCGACGTCGCGCGGCCGGAGCTGGACGAGCGGATCGCCCGGCGCGTGGACCGCATGTGGGAGGCCGGCCTGGTCGACGAGGTGCGCGGCCTGGAGCGCTCGGGCCTGCGCTCGGGCCGTACCGCCTCGCGCGCCCTGGGCTACCAGCAGGTCCTCGCGGCGCTGGCGGGGGAGTGCACCGACGAGGAGGCCCGCGCCGAGACCGTACGGGCCACCAAGCGGTTCGCCCGCCGCCAGGACTCGTGGTTCCGGCGCGACCCGCGCGTGCACTGGCTCAGCGGCGGGGCCGACCGCGGGGCGGCGCTCACGGCCCACGCGCTGGAGTTGGTCGAACAGGCGGTCACAGCCTGATCACGTGATGGCATCGGGTCGTTCCACGTGGCGTTCCGGCCACTTCGCCGTGCCATCATCGAGCTTCGATCGTGCCAAGGTGTTCCATCAGTGGGGAGGGCGCGTGGCGATGGAGGCCGGCCCTCGCGACACATCGCAGCACACATCGCGGCAGTCGCCGCACGACGACCGGGACCGGCTGAGCCACGACGGTCCGGTCGCCGAGCCGCCCGGCGAACCGCCCGGCGAGGAGTCCTTCCGCGACCTGCGCCCGCCGCGCCGGCTGCGCGTGTGGCAGCTCGTGCCCATCGTCGGCGTGGCCATCCTCGGCTCGCTGATGTTCGCCTTCCCGCTCGCCTTCGAGTTCGGCGACGGCGGCGCGGTCGTCGCCATGCTCGGCCTGCTGCTCGGCTGCTGCGCCGCGGGCTGGGGGCTGATGGCGGCCCGCCGCGCCGGCTTCGTGTGGCCCGGTCTGCCGGCCCGGGGCTCCGGCCGGTCGCCGGACTGGCGTTTCGTGCTGCTGTACGCGGCGCTGGTGGCCCTCGTGGCGGCGCTGGCCATCCTGCGCGTGGCCCGCCTGCGCTGACCGCTCCCGCCGGCCGCCGGTCCGCGGGCCCGGGCCGTAGGATCGTGGGGTGAGCACCGCGCCTGCGCTGCCCTTCCTCAAGGGGCACGGCACCGAGAACGACTTCGTCATCGTCCCCGACCCGGACGGCGCCCTGACGCTGTCCGCGCCGGCCGTCGCCCGGATCTGCGACCGCCGCGCCGGGGTCGGCGGCGACGGCCTGATCCGCGTCGTACGGTCCGCGGCGCACCCGGAGGCGCGGCACCTGGCCGCCGAGGCCCCCTGGTTCATGGACTACCGCAACAGCGACGGCAGCGTGGCCGAGATGTGCGGCAACGGCGTCCGCGTGTTCGCCCGCTACCTGCACCGGGCCGGGCTCGCCGAGGCCGGCGACCTCGCGGTGGCCACCCGGGCCGGGGTGCGGCGCGTGCACATCGCCAAGGACGGCCCCGCCCGGGACGGCCGGCCGGACGCGGGCGGCGACGTCACGGTCGCGATGGGCGCGGCCCGGCTGCCCGGGACCGGCGGCGTCACCGTCTCGGTCGGCGACCGCACCTGGCCCGCCGTGCACGTGGACATGGGCAACCCGCACGCCGTCGCATTCGTCGACGACCTCGCCCACGCCGGCGACCTGCTGCGGCCCCCGGCGGTACGGCCCGGCGCGGCGTACCCGGAGGGCGTCAACGTCGAGTTCGCCGTCGCGCGCGGGCCGCGCCACGTGGCCATGCGCGTGCACGAGCGCGGCTCCGGCGAGACCCGCTCCTGCGGTACGGGCGCCTGCGCCGTCATGGTGGCCGCGGCCCGCCGCGACGGCGCCGACCCGGGCGCCACCGGCCGGCCCGTGACGTACACCGTGGACGTTCCCGGCGGCCGGCTGGTCATCAGCGAGCGGCCGGACGGGACCGTGGAGATGACCGGCCCGGCCGTGATCGTCGCCGAGGGCGTCCTCGACCCCGCCTGGCTGGCGGCGGCGCCGCACTGACGAAGGCCCGCGCCGCGGCGCCGTACGGGGTGCCGCCCGGCCCCCGGCACCCCGCCGCGCGGGCACCGCGGGGCCCTCTCGCGGCAGGCCCGGGCCCCGGCCCGCTGGAGGCCCGGCTGACGGCCGCTCGCGGCGCCTCGCTCGAATGGGTGATCCGTTTCACTCTGGGCGAGAGCCGGTCGGCCGTGCGTGATGGGCTCGGTAGCATCAAGCACCGGCCCACGGGGCGAGCCCACGCCGGTTGACGCCCGACGCCGCCGGAGGTGCCCATGAGCGCAGAGGCCACGGACCACGCCGTATACGGCCGCAGACGCGGTCTGCAGCGCCTGGACCTGCGCGGCGGGCTGCGCAGGTTCGGCCGCGCCGCGCTGCTGGGACCCGCGCCCCGCGACCGGCTGCCCGATGCCATCGAGCACGTGGCCAAGCTGCACCGCGCCCACCATCCGGGCGCCGACCTGGACGTGCTGCGCAAGGCGTACGAGCTCGCCGAGTCCTCGCACCGCGGGCAGACCCGCAAGAGCGGCGAGCCGTACATCACCCACCCCCTCGCCGTCACGCTCATCCTGGCCGAGCTGGGCGCGGAGACCACGACCCTGACCGCCTCGCTGCTCCACGACACCGTCGAGGACACCGACGTGACGCTGGAGCAGGTGGGCGAGCAGTTCGGCGAGGAGGTCCGCTACCTGGTCGACGGCGTCACCAAGCTGGAGAAGGTCGACTACGGCGCGGCGGCCGAGCCCGAGACGTTCCGCAAGATGCTCGTCGCCACCGGCAACGACGTCCGGGTGATGACCATCAAGCTCGCCGACCGGCTGCACAACATGCGCACCCTCGGCGTCATGCGGCCCGAGAAGCAGGCCCGCATCGCCAAGGTCACCCGCGACGTGCTCATCCCGCTCGCCGAGCGGCTGGGCGTCCAGGCGCTCAAGACCGAGCTGGAGGACCTGGTCTTCGCCGTCCTGCACCGCGAGGAGTACGAGCGCAGCCACGCCCTCCTCGCGGAGCTCGCCGACCGCCCCGACCCGCTGGCCGACGCCGCCCGGGACGTGCGGGCCGTGCTCCAGGAGGCGGGCATCGCAGCCGAGGTCGCCGTCCGCCCGCGGCACGTGGTGTCGGTCTACCGGGTCGGGCTCAAGCGCGGCACCCTCACCGGCACCGACCTGGGCCGCCTGCTGGTCCTCGTGGCGGAGGACGCCGACTGCTACGGGGTCCTCGGCGAGCTGCACACCTGTTTCACGCCGGTGGTCTCGGAGTTCAAGGACTTCATCGCCGTCCCCAAGTTCAACCTGTACCAGTCGCTGCACACGGCCGTGACGGTCGGCGGCGGCCAGGTCGTCGAGGTCCTCATCCGCACCCACCAGATGCACCGGGTCGCCGAGGCGGGCGTGATCGCGCTCGGCAATCCGTACGCACCACCCGAGGGGGGCCCGGCGGCCGGAGGGGCGGCGGTCGGCCCCGACGAGCGCGCCGACCCGACCCGGCCCGGCTGGCTCTCCCGGCTGCTGGCCTGGCAGAGCGCCGCCCCGGACGCCGACACCTTCTGGTCGTCGCTGCGCGCGGAGCTGGCCGAGGACCGCGAGATCACCGTGTTCCGCTCCGACGGCGGCACGCTCGGCCTGCCCGCGGGCGCGACCTGCGTGGACGCCGCGTACGCGCGCTACGGGGAGGCCGCCCACAGCTGTATCGGCGCCCGCGTCAACGGCCGCCTGGCCACGCTGGGCACCGTGCTGCGCGACGGCGACACCGTCGAGCTGCTGATGGCCGGCGACACCCGGGACACCGCCTCCTACGGCCCGTCGCCGCAGTGGCTCGACCACGCCCGTACGCCCGCGGCGCGCATCGCCATCACCCGCTGGCTCGCCGCCCACCCGGCGGCGCCGGCCGCCCCGGCCCCGGAGCGCGAGCCGGGCTTCCGGCCGCCCGGCGCGCGCAAGCGGTCCCGGGACGCCGCGCAGGCGGCGCAGGCGCCCGCGGCGGCCCCGCCGGTGGTCGCCGCCGACCTGCCCGACGCCGACACGCGGCTCGCCGGATGCTGCCGGCCGGTACCGCCCGAGCCGGTCACCGGCTTCGCGGTGCGCCGCGGCGAGGCCGTCACGGTGCACCGCGAGCAGTGCCCCGCGGTGGCGCGGATGGCCGCGGCCGGGCGGCGGCAGGTCGTGGTGCGCTGGCGGGACGGCGCGGGCGGCGCGCCGGCCGAGTGCCGGGTCACGCTGCTGGCCGAGGCGTTCAGCAGGCCGCACCTGCTCGCCGACCTCACCGAGGCCATCGCCACCGCGGGCGCGGCCGTGGTCGCCGCCGAGGTCGAGCCGCCCCGCGAGCAGCGCGTCCGGCACACCTACACCCTCCAGCTGCCCGACGCCGGGCGGCTGCGGGCGCTGCTGCGCGCCATGCGCGAGGTGCCCGGCGTCTACGACGTGACCCGCGTGAGCAGGCAGCCGGCCGCGGCCCCGCTCTGACACCGGCAGCCAGGAGCCCGGCACCCGAGGGCCCGGCGCCCGGCCGTCGGACCCGGCGCGCGGTGTGTGGTGCGCGGCGCGTGGCGTGGTGCGTGGTGCGACCGCGCTACCGGGGCACAGGGTGCGCGCGCCCGCGTGCGCCGCGCGCGGGGGCGCCCCCGAACCCCGCGCGAGCCGGCGCCGACGCTCCTTTCGAGTGGTCCTCTGCCGCGTCGGCCACCACGCCGCGCGGGGCGTTGATAGCGGTAGACCATGCCGCACTTTCCCAGGAGACGCCGGCCCGCCGCCCGCTCCGCCCGGCGCC
>NZ_JAVSCF010000052.1:0-28204 GCF_031932565.1 Streptomyces sp. B1866 | reverse complement strand
ATAGCGCATCACCACCGTGCCCGCGCCCGTGCCCGCGTCGGCGGCCGTCTCCGGCTCGTAGCCGGACCAGGGCTCGTCCAGCAGGCGCAGGGCCGTGACGCGGGGGCCCTGGGTGTCCACCGCCACGTGGTAGCCGCCCGAATGGCGGATCGCGGTCGGGGCGCCCTGCTCGGTGCGGTCGATGTCGATCCGCGCTCCGCCCCGGTCCTGCACGCTCTCCAGCGGCAGGTCCACCGTGCCCGGCACTCCGGTCGAGCCCGGGTACGTGAAGGTGCGCACCACACCCGTGTGCGGGTCGGTGACCGTCATCACGCCGCCTGGTTTGCCGTCCCATTCCAGCGGCCACCGCGCGCCCTTGACCGGCAGCACCCCGGCGCCCGGCTCCGGCACCGGGTACACCAGCCGCATCCCGTCCGCGGCCGCGAACACCACACCCTCCGCGTCGAGCTGGACCCGCTCGTCCAGCAGGCACGACCACGTCGGACCGAAGCAGACCCCCGACCGGTACGACGACAGGTGCGTGCGCTCGAACACCAGCGGCAGCCTGCCCGGCAGACTCAGATCGGTCTGCACCATCCACATCGCACCCGACGCCACGTCCACCGGCTCGCCCGCACTGGGACAGGCCCTCGCCGGGCGGCAGGCCAGGCCCTCCGCACTCCGGCCCCCGCCCATCTCCCCGGCCTTGACCAGGTCCAGCCGCAAAGACGCCGGTCGGCCCGTCAGCTGGGCCAGCCACGGGCTCATCCGGTACTCAAGACCCCCCAGCACGCCGCCGAACAACCCGCCCACCAGCATGCCGTCCTTCGCGGCCGCGTCGACCTCCTCCAGGCTGAAACTCCGCTGCTGGCCCAGCGCGATCCGCACCGGCTGCGCCACCGCCGCATCGATCGTCACCGAGTACACGCCCTGGAACACCGCCTGCGCCAGCATCTCCGCCGCGATCGCGGCCACCTCCGCCGACACCGCCACACCCAACCCCGCCGACATCTCCACGATGCCCGCCGCCACCCCCTCCGACGCACCCCCGGTGAACACCGCCAGCGCCGCACCACCCGCGATCGCCAAAGCATCGATCCCGATCTGCGTCCACAACTTCTCGATCGCGTCATCCACGGTGTCCGCGAACTTCTCCAGCGCCTTCGCCATGGAACGCGCGGCCTCAGCGGTATCGCTCAGCCAGCCACCGTCCCGCCCCTTGGCGTACCGGGACCAGAAGTCCGCGAACGCCTCGATGGCCTCGCCCCGGTTGTGCTCGATCAGGGTCCTGGCCGCCTTGTCGGTCGCGATCCGCACCCCGTCCACGCTGTCGGCGAACTCCCGCCACGCGTCCGCCGCGTGCCGCAACGTCCCGGAATTCGCCTCCGGCCACCACATCCCCAGCTTCAGCAGGACATGCCGCGCCGTGTCCTCCAGGCTCACCGGCGGCGGCCCTCAGCAGGCTCACCTGGCGCGTCCCGGGCGAAGATCCCGGCGATCAGCTCGTCGTTGTCGACGTGACCGTCCGCCATGTCGTTCATCGCCTCGTACACACTCGCCAGCCCCAGGACCAGCACGCCCACCGCACTCTCGATCTTCTTCTGCTGCGGGCTGTAGTGACTCCCGAACTCCCTGCCCTGCTTGTCATCCCCCCACGGCTTCCCGAGCCCGTCCAGCGTCCTGACCAGCTTGGTCAGGGCGTCGCTGAGCTTTCCGCTCTGCTCGTGGAACACCGGCGCCACCGCCTTGATGTCCGCTGTCCTGATGTCCAGGACCTCGCCGTCGCCCCGGCCGTGCCTTTGGCCCACTGCGGCCCCCTCCCGCGCCCTCCATGCCTGTCGTGCGGAACCCAACGATTTTACGGAGTTCCACGCTCGCGGTGGGGAGGAAAGCTGTCGTGTCCGTTCGCCGACTCCGTGGCTGGTGGGTTTCGGCCATGCCGGCGCCGTCGGCTGCGACCGGGCCGCCGGGCCGGGCCGCCGGTCCGCACGGCGCCCCGGACGGATGCTGCCAAGTTGTGACATGAAGCCCCAGGACCCCTCCCGGGCCCCGCTGGTACGGTGACGGCTTCGGAGCGTCATCATGGCCACACGGGGGGTGCTGTGCCGACGACAGGACACGCACAGGACGGGCCGGTTCTCACCGGCGACGAGGCCGAGGAGTTCGCCGCCGCGCTGCGGCGCGCGGTGGTGCCGCGGGACCGGCAGGCCAAGGCCAGGGATCTGCTGCCGCCCGTCCTGCTGCTCGCCCATGGAGAAACCGAAGAGGACGCCGACGGCGCCCGGGCGCGGGCGGCGCGGGCGGTGGACGAGCTGGAGGGCTGTCTGCGGGCGCAGGGCGCGAAGCTGGTGCCGTACGCGCGCGTGTCGGCGGCGCGGCTGCGCGCGGCGCGGGGCGGGTGGCCGGTGAGCACGGACATCGGCACGCAGCTCGCCGAGGACCCGCCGCGGCGCACCGGGCGGTTACGGCTGCGCGACTTCGCGCTCGCGCAGGACGTGGTGGCCTGGGCCCTCGGGCCCGACGCCGATCCGCAGGGCGGGGAGGCGCTGCGCGACCACGCGTACGCGCGGCACCTGCGGCGGGCGCCGCTGGCCCGGACGCTGTGGCGGCTGGGCGGCGGGGACCCGGGGGCCGCCGCCGGGCCGAGCTGGTTCACGTTCGCCGTCAGCGTCCTGCTGCGCCCGCTGTTCCAGACCTTTCCCCGCTGGTGGTGGGCGCGCCGCCGCGACCGCCGCCTGCTGTGGTCGGCCCGCAGCGGCTGGTACGCCGACTGGCGCGGCATCGGGCACGGGCGGCGGGCGGTGGGGTTCTTCGAGCACGCCGCGCGGCTGGTCGCCCCGGCCGGGCCGGAGGGCCGCCAGGAGGCCGTCGCCGTGCTGGAGCGGCTGGTCCTACGCGCGCTGCTGCACGACCTGAAGTCGGCGGCCCGGCCCGGCCGCCTCTCGCCCTGGCGGCGCAGGCGGCTCACCCGGTACGTCCTGCTGCTGGAGCTGCCGGACGGCGCCGGGGAGGAGGCCCCGGGCGCGGAGTTCCTGGCGGAGTACGCGGCCGCCGCCCGCGAGACCGGCTGCGCGGCCGTCGTGGTGGTGGCCGCGGGCCCGGCCCGTACCGCCCCGGCGGACGGCGAGCGGATCGGGCTGGCCCGGGCCGCGGCGCGCTGGGACCGGGCGGCCGGGCTGCCGACGGGCGCCACGGCGCCGCTGCTGGTCGACCTTCCGGCGCGGTCCGGGGCGGGCGGGTCGGCGCTCGCGCCGGTCGCGCCGCGCACGTTCCGGATGGGCCCGGCGACCGAGCTGGTCCTGGGCTTCACCGCGCTGGTGGCCGGGCTCGGCGTGCTGGCGCCGCTGCTGCTGTGGCCCGCGGTGGGCGGCGACGGCGGCGCGGACGCCGGCTGCATCGGCGGTCCGGCCACCGCCCCGGTCGCCTCCGCACCCCTGGAAGCGGGGTCCGTCTCGCCCAAGGAGCAGTACCAGCGGGTGGTGGACATGATCGAGGCGCAGAACCGGCAGGCCGAGGAGGCCGCGTCCCAGCTCCACCGGCAGGTCCGTACGGTGGTGCACCTGGGCTCGACCATTCCGGCGACGCTGGACCGCGAGCGGTTCGACGGCGCCATACCGGAGCTGCGCGGCATCGCCCTGGCCCAGCAGGACCTGAACCGGGAGGCCGGGAACGACGACCAGAAGGTGTGGCTGCGCGTCGAGCGGGTGGAGGCGGGCGAGCGCTTCGCCCGCGCGCCCGCCGAGGCCCGGGAGATCGTACGGAAGGCCGCGACGAACCCGAAGATCATCGGCGTGGTGGGCATCACGCAGAGCCGCACCGAGACCATGGAGGCCGTGCGCATCCTCGGCGGCGCGGGCATCCCCACCATCGGCACCACGGCCACCGCGGACCAGATGCAGGTCAACCGCTACTACCGGTCCATGGCGCCCAGCAACAGCCGGGAGGCGCGGATCGTCAGCGAGTTCGCGCGCAAGGCCCGGATCGTGGAGGACTCCTCCGGCTCCTGCGCGCCCGCCGAAGCGGCCGTGGTCATCGAGGACCCGACGGACCTGTACAGCAGGACCATCGGCGAGGACTTCGCCGCGCGGTTCGGCGGCCGCCCGCACATCCTCCAGTACTCGCCGAACGCCTCGGACAGCCCGCCCGGCTCCGGCGGCGACCGGGTCACCCAGGAGGAGAGCATCCACGCCGTGGCCGAGGCGGTGTGCGAGCGGATCACGGCGGAGCCCCGTACGGTCGTCTACTGGGCGTCCCGCTCGCGCGAGTTCGCGGCCTTCCTCAGCTCGTTCGGCGACGACACGCCCTGCGAGGGCCGGAAGCTGACGGTCCTGGGCGGCAACGAGCTGACCAACGCCGCCCTCACCGGCACGTTCCGGGATCCGGCGTGGCTGCGCCTGTACCACTCGGCGCACGTGCTGCCGGTCGGCTACCAGCGCAGCGACACCGCGCGGCAGTTCTCCGACGCCTACGCGCGCACGTTCGGGCGGAAGGACCTGTGGCGCAACGACGGGCACGCCGCCCTGGCGTACGACGGCATGCAGCTGGTCGCCGCGGCGGCCAACGAGGCGTACGCCGGAACGGACGGCCGGGAGGTCAACCGGTCCAACGTGCAGTCCAGCCTCTACCGCGGCATCCGGAAGGAGGGCGCCAGCGGCTACCTGGACTTCGACCGGAGCGGCGGGGCCGTCTCCACGGACAAGCCCCTGGTGGTCCTGCACCGCGCTCGGGGCGGCTCGGAGCCGGTGCTGTCCTGCGGCGCCTTCGCGCAGAACACCGGCCAGGTCACCCGCTGGGGCCCGGACCAGGAGTTCGCCTGCCCGCGCGACGGCCGGTAGCGCGGCGCGGCCCCGCCGGGAGGGAACCCGGCGGGGCCGCGGCACAGGGCCTGTGGGGGGTCAGTTGCCCGGGCGGCCGCCGCGCATCGTCGCCCGCAGGTACTCGCGGTTCATCGACGTGATGCTCTGGAACGGGATGCCCTTCGGGCAGGCCACCGCGCACTCACCGGTGTTGGTGCAGCCGCCGAAGCCCTCCGCGTCCATCTGCGCGACCATGTCCAGCACCCGCGACTCGCGCTCGGGCGCGCCCTGCGGCAGCACGTTCAGGTGCACGACCTTCGCCGAGGTGAACAGCATCGCGGCGCCGTTGGGGCAGGCCGCCACGCACGCGCCGCAGCCGATGCACTCGGCGTGCTCGAAGGCGGTGTCCGCGATCGGCTTGGGCACCGGGGTGGCGTGCGCTTCGGGCGCGCTGCCGGTGGGCGCGCTGATGAAGCCGCCCGCGCCGATCACCCGGTCGAACGCCGACCGGTCCACCATCAGGTCCTTCACCACCGGGAAGGCGGCGGCCCGCCACGGTTCGACGTCGATGGTGTCGCCGTCGTCGAAGGCCCGCATGTGCAGCTGACAGGTGGTCGTCCGCTCCGGGCCGTGCGCCTCGCCGTTGATGACCACGCCGCACGCGCCGCAGATGCCCTCCCGGCAGTCGTGGTCGAAGGCGACCGGCTCCTTGCCCTCCAGGATGAGCTTCTCGTTGAGCGTGTCGAGCATCTCCAGGAAGGACATGTCCTCGCTGACGCCGTCGAGGTCGTACGTGGTCATGGCTCCCGGTGCCTCGGGGCCTTGCTGGCGCCAGATGCGCAGGGTGAGCCTCATGCGTAACTCCGCTGGGTGGGGTGGACGTACTCGAAGACCAGGTTTTCCTTGTGCAGCACGGGCGCCTGGCCGGTGCCGGTGAACTCCCAGGCGGCGGCGTACGAGAACAGGTCGTCGTCGCGCGCGGCCTCGCCGTCCGGCGTCTGGGACTCCTCCCGGAAGTGGCCGCCGCACGACTCGCTGCGGTGCAGCGCGTCCAGGCAGGTCAGCTCGGCCAGCTCCAGGTAGTCCACGACGCGGTTGGCCTTCTCCAGCGCCTGGTTGAGCTGCTCGCCGGAGCCGGGCACCTTGATCCGCCGCCAGAACTCCTCGCGCAGCGCCGGGATCCGGTCCAGCGCCTTGCGCAGCCCGGCGTCCGTACGGGCCATGCCGCACTCGTCCCACAGCAGCTCGCCGATCTCCCGGTGGAAGGAGTCGGGCGTGCGGTCGCCGTCGACCTCCAGCAGCCGCCGCAGCCGGTCGTTGACCTCGCCGGTGGCCTCGGCGATCGCCGGGTGCCCGGGGTCCACCTCGTCGTGCGGGTGCCGGGCCAGGTAGTCGTTGATGGTGGACGGCAGCACGAAGTAGCCGTCGGCCAGGCCCTGCATGAGGGCCGAGGCGCCGAGCCGGTTGGCGCCGTGGTCGGAGAAGTTGGCCTCTCCGACGGCGAACAGGCCCGGGATGGTGGTCTGGAGGTCGTAGTCGACCCACAGGCCGCCCATCGTGTAGTGGATGGCGGGGTAGATCCGCATCGGCACCCGGTACGGGTCCTCGGCGGTGATCCGCGCGTACATGTCGAAGAGGTTGCCGTACTTCTCGGCCACCTTCTCCTTGCCCATGCGCGCGATGGCGTCGGCGAAGTCCAGGTAGACGCCCTGCCCGCCGGGGCCGACGCCGCGGCCCTCGTCGCACACGTTCTTCGCGGCGCGGGAGGCGATGTCGCGCGGCACCAGGTTGCCGAACGACGGGTAGATCCGCTCCAGGTAGTAGTCCCGCTCGTCCTCGGGGATCTCGGCGGGCGGCCGGGTGTCGCCCTCGGCCTTCGGCACCCAGATCCGGCCGTCGTTGCGCAGCGACTCGCTCATCAGGGTGAGCTTCGACTGGTGCTCGCCGGAGCGCGGGATACAGGTGGGGTGGATCTGGGTGAAGCACGGGTTGGCGAAGTACGCGCCGCGCCGGTGCGCCCGCCAGATCGCGGTGGCGTTGCTGTTCTTGGCGTTCGTCGACAGGTAGAAGACGTTGCCGTAGCCGCCGCTGGCCAGCACCACCGCGTCCGCGAGGTACGTGGAGACCGTGCCGGTGATCAGGTCGCGGGCCACGATGCCGCGCGCCCGCCCGTCGATGACGATCAGGTCGAGCATCTCGGTGCGCGGGTGCATCTCCACGTTGCCCGCGGCGATCTGCCGGGACAGCGCCTGGTACGCGCCGAGCAGCAGCTGCTGGCCCGTCTGGCCGCGGGCGTAGAAGGTGCGGGAGACCTGCACGCCGCCGAAGGAGCGGGTGTCCAGCAGGCCGCCGTACTCGCGGGCGAACGGCACGCCCTGCGCCACGCACTGGTCGATGATCTGCACGGAGATCTGCGCGAGGCGGTGCACGTTGGACTCGCGGGCGCGGAAGTCGCCGCCCTTGACCGTGTCGTAGAACAGGCGGCGGATGGAGTCGCCGTCGTTGCGGTAGTTCTTCGCGGCGTTGATGCCGCCCTGCGCGGCGATGGAGTGCGCGCGCCGCGGCGAGTCCTGGTAACAGAACTGCACCACGTGGTAGCCCTGCTCGGCGAGCGTGGCACCGGCCGCGCCGCCCGCCAGGCCCGTGCCCACCACGATGATCTTGTACTTGCGGCGGTTGGCCGGGTTGACCAGCTTCGCCTCGAAGCGGCGCTTGTCCCAGCGCTCCTCGATGGGGCCGCCGGGGGCCTTGGTGTCGGCGACCGGGTCGCCGACCCGGTAGGCGCTGTACGCGCTGGAAGTGCTCGCGGTCATGTCAGCTCACCAATCCGGTCATCACGCCGACGGGGACGGCGATGAAGCCGCAGGTCAAAATGAGTGCCAGCCCGTTGGCCAGGATCTTCAGCACCCGCTCCCGGCGCGCGCGGGAGGCGCCGAGCGTCTGCGCCGCGCTCCAGAAGCCGTGCCGGATGTGCAGGCCGAGGGCCAGCATGGCGACGATGTAGATCACGTTGCCGTACCAGGTGGAGAAGGTGTCCACGACGTTCTGGTACGGGTGACCGGACTGGAAGCCGTCGGGGTGCACGTCGCCGGTGGTCAGGTCCAGGATGTGCCACACGACGAACAGGGCGAGGATCACGCCGCCCCAGCGCATGGTGCGGGTGGCGTAGCTGGCCCGCCGCCGGGTGTGCGCGTACTTCGCCGGGCGCGCGCCGATGTCGCGGCGGCTGAGCTGGTACGCGGTGACCGCGTGCAGGACCACGGCGACCAGGAGCGCCACGCGGACGATCCACAGGAACCACTCGTAGTGCAGCGCCGGCTCGCCGACGGTGCGCAGCCAGTGCGCGTAGTGGTCGAACTCACCGGGCCCGAAGAAGATCTTCAGGTTCCCGATCATGTGGGCCACCAGGTACCCGAGCATGAGGAGTCCGGTGGTGGCCATGACGGCCTTCTTGCCGATGGTCGACCGCCATGCGGCGACGAGGGGGGACGAAGACCTCCGCGGCGGCTTGGGCCGCTGCCGCTGACCGGGCGGAGCGGTCCGCTGGGGGTCCGTGCGTGTTGCCAGTGCCATGAAAACTGACGCTAAACCTACGCGCGCGATACGTCCAAGACATGATATGGCTCGACGCCATAGGCTACGGCTATCATGCGAGCGTGCGCCTGAAGCAGCTCCGCTATTTCGCCGCTGTAGCGGACACCCGGCACTTCACCCGGGCCGCCGAGGTCCTGAACGTGGCGCAGCCCTCCCTGTCCCAGCAGATCCGCGTGCTGGAGCGCGAGCTGGGCGCCGACCTGTTCCACCGCGCCCGCGGCCACATCGCCCTGACCGACGCGGGCGAGGCCCTGCTGCCGCTCGCCCGCAAGATTCTCGCCGACACCGAGACCGCGCAGCGCGAGGTGCAGGAGGTGGCGCAGCTCAGGCGCGGCCGGGTGCGGCTGGGCGCCACGCCCAGCCTGTGCGCCAGCCTCGTACCGGACGTGCTGCGCCGCTACCACGACGAGTTCCCCGGCATCGAGCTGGCCGTCCACGAGGGCGGCTCGCAGGACCTGGTGCGCACCCTGGCCGCCGGCGAGCTGGACCTGTCCCTGATCATCACCCCGCTGCCCGGCCACTCCCCGGCGCTGGCCACCACCGAGCTGCTGCGCGAGGACCTGGTCGTGGGCTCCTCGCCCTTCGTGCCGGGCCCGGTGGGCCGCCGCCGCATCCGGGTGGAGGACCTGCGCGGTCGGCCGATGGTGATGTTCCGGCGCGGCTACGACCTGCGGGAGTTCACGATGGCGGCCTGCCGCGCGGCGGGCTTCGAGCCCCGGCTCACGGTCGAGGGCGGCGAGATGGACTCGGTGATCGGCTTCGTCCGCGCGGGCCTGGGCCTGGCCGTGCTGCCGGGCATGGTGGCCGACCGCTCGGGCCTGCGTGCCACGCCGTTCGCGACTCCGGGCATGCAGCGCACCGTGGCCGTGGCGCACCGCAAGGACGTGGCCCCGACGCGCGCGGCCCGCGAGCTGCGGCGGGTCCTCATGGAGCACCTGCGGGTGCGGGACTGAGGGGCGCGCCTGCGGGTGCGGGACTGAGGGCGCGTGCCGGGAGCGCGGGAGGCGTCAGCCCCAGGCCGCCCCCGCGAGGGCCGCGCCCGCGAAGGCCGCGCCGAGGCCGGCCGCCACGCTCACCGCGATGTTCGCGGCGGCGGCGAAGCGGGCGCCGGTCTCGGCCAGCCGCAGGGTCTCATACGAGAACGTGGAGTACGTCGTCAGCGCCCCGCAGAAGCCGGTGCCGACCAGCGCCACCAGGTCCGGCGAGGCGGCTCCGGCGGTGGCCGCGCCCGCCACCACGCCGAGCAGAAAAGATCCGGCCACATTGACGGTGAGGGTGCCCCAGGGGAACGCCGAGGCGTGCCGGGCCTGGACCGCGCGGTCGGTGAGGTAGCGCAAGGGGGCCCCGACCGCGCCGCCGAGCAGCACCATGAGCCAGGTCACCCGGATTCCTCTCCGAGGGCGGCCACGTCGCCGCGCGGCGCACCGCCGGGGAGCGCGGCGCCGTCGCGCGGCGCGGCCGCGCTCACACGCGCCCTGGCCGCGCTCCCACGTACCCCCGCCGCGCGCCGCGTCGCCGCCGTCGCGGCCCACACCGCGGCGAGCGCCACCGCCGGGTTGGCCGCCAGGTAGGCCAGGGCGGTCCCGGCGTGCCCGGCGCCGACGAGCCGCCGTACGTCGACCGCGTACGTCGAGAAGGTGGTGAACCCGCCCAGCACCCCGGTACCGAGGAGCGGGCGCAGCAGCCTGTGCGCCGACCACACCTCGCTGACCAGCACCGTCAGCACGCCGATGAGCGCGCAGCCGGCGGCGTTGACGGCGAGGGTCGGCCAGGGGAACGCCTCCGCCCCGGTGGGCCACGCCCGCCCGGCCGCGTACCGCGCCACCGCTCCGGCCGCGCCGCCCACCGCGACCACGGCCACCACCGGACCCTGCCCCCGCCACCGGGCGGCGGCGGGCGGCACGGCCTGGGCCCGGTCGCCGCCGGGAGCCGTGGACTCGCCCACCGGGGACGGGTGCATGCCGTTCATTCAGACCAGGTTACGTCGCTCCCCCCGGAACCCCTGGTCAGGTCGTATCGTGTGACAAGCTGTGGGGCGGCCTGCCCCACAGTAGGTGATCCGGTGGGAGCGAAGGCGGCATGGCGAAACGTGACGGTGACGCTGGGAATGGCGGCACCCTGCGGCGCGCGGCCGATCCGCGCGCGGAGCGGAGCCGGGCGGCGGCCCTGCGGGCGGCGAGCGAGCTGCTGATCGAGAACGGCTGGTCCGGGGTGACCCACGTGCACGTCGCCGCCCGCAGCGGGGTGGGGCGCACCACGCTCTACCGGCACTGGCCCGACGCGGCGCTGCTGGTGCGGGAGCTGCTGGCCCACCTGTTCCAGGTCGAGCACTTCGAGCAGACCGGCGACCTGCGGGAGGACCTGGTCGGCGAGCTGTCCGCGCTGCTCGACCGGCTGCACGAGCCGGAGACCGAGCGGGCGCTGCGCGTGATCATCGACAAGTCGCCGCACGATCCGCTGGTCATGGAGGTGCTGGTGGCCCGGGGCCGCGAGGTGACCCACGGGCTGTGCCAGATCGTCGACGACGCCAGGGCCCGCGGCGAGCTGCCGGAGGCGCTGGAGACCTTCCGCGCGGTGGACCAGCTGCTGGGCCCGCTGATCTACCGGCGGCTGATATCGGGCCGCCCGTTCGCCGAGAGATACGTGCGCGACCTGGTCGACGGGTTTCTGCGCGCGCACGCCTGCCCGGATGTGAGCCGACCCACGGTCAGCGGGTGACTCCCGTTACTTCGTGGCGTCCGCGGCGTCCGTAAGGTGCTGGCCGTGGGGCTTCCGGGACACGGCGGACGCGCCCTGCCCCGGCCGTCGGTCTCGGGCAGGGCGCACCCCGCCGCACGCGGTGGGTGCGGTATGAACGTTTCAGGTCTGCGGGTGGGCGCGCGGCAGCAGCGGCGGCAGCAGGGTGCGCTCGCGCAGCTGGAGGGCGCGCAGCGCGACCTCGGTGGCGAAGCGGTGGTCGAGGTCGCCCAGCCGGTCGCCGAACGCGCGGTCCAGCAGCCGCAGCCGGTAGCGGACGGTCTGCGGGTGGATGTGCAGCAGCTCGGCCATCTGCACGGCGTTGCCGCGGGTGGCCAGCCAGGCCCGCAGGGTGTCGATGAGGCGCTCGCGCTGGGTGGGCGTGAGGTCGGACAGCGGGGCGAGCTGCCGGATGGCGAGCTGCTCGGCCAGCGCGGTGTCGGTGACCAGCCACAGGGTCACCAGGTGGTCCTCGCAGAAGGTGATCGAGCGGTCCTCGATGACGCCGGTCTCCACCAGGTTCAGCGCCTGCCGCGCCCAGCGCAGCGAGTCGGCCGCCTGCGTGGTGCGCACGGTCAGGCCCACGGCCGCGCGGATCTCGGCGGGCGCGGCGTCCAGCAGCGTACGGCGGGCGTCGTCGAGCCCTCCGGGGATGAGCAGGTGGGGCTGCGGGTCGGTGAGGTCCACCAGGGCGTCGCCGCCCAGCGCGCTGCGGGCGGGCTTGACGCCCGGGCTGATGGCGATGGCGGTCACCTCGTCCGGCAGCGGCCAGTCGGCCAGCTCGGCCAGCTCGGAGATCTTGCCCTGGGAGACCACGGTGCCGGACAGCAGCAGCCGCAGCAGCCGTCTGCGGTGGCTCTCCCGGCCGCCGTCCATCTCGGCCTTGGCCTCCAGGTAGCCCTCGCGGGAGACCGAGATCAGCTCCTCGACGTACGCGAACAGGGCGTCGGCGAAGGCCAGCTGGATGGCGGGGGAGAGGCGGTAGCGCCGGCCCAGGCTCTTGGCGCGGCGCAGGGCGACGCGGGCGCCGAGCCGGAAGGTGGCGTGCAGGTCGTCCAGGCTGTGCCCCTCGTACGCCTCGAACCGGCCGATCCGGCGCAGCACCTTGTCGCGCTGTGCGGTGGGCGCGTTCGGAGAGGTCACCTTGTCGACAAAGGCCGCCAGGCTCTGTTCCACCGCGAACTGCACCACGGGCCCGTATTCGTCCACTCGGTGCGCGTAGTGCGGGATGGCGTTCCGTATCTCGGCCCAGATCTCCGGCATGAGGCTGGGGAGTTCCGGCCGCATGATCGCTGCCAGTTCCTTGGGCAGCGGGCCGAGCGGTTCGTCCAGACCCGACATCGGTAGTGCGGTCGTCATGCGTTTCCCCTCACTTCACTTCTCCGGCAGCCGGTCGGTGAGCCGCGGTGGGGCGCGGCCCACCGGTCCAGCAGGCCGCCTGCGGCGTTGGTCGCCGGTTTCCACGGATCGGGGGAGGCGCCGAGTGGGGCGACGCCCCCGTGGAAAGTGGTCGCAACGTGGTGTAGCTCACTGGAACATAGCGGAGCTTGTTACCGGAGCGCACCACTCACGACGGTGAAACATGGCCAAGACACCCAATGAGTACGCTCGGCGTTCAGAAGAGCACGCACCGTGTCAAGGGGCAAGGTGAAGATTGCTCACTTCTGGACGAGGTCCCGGGGTCCTGTTGTCCGCGGAGGACAAGGAATGTCCGTTCCGGCGGCGCGAGTGCACCTGCGGGAAACCCACCTGTTGCATTGGCGGGGGTGGCGTACGTAGCGTCCCGTGGCGCAGATGCCCACCAGATCCGCCGGCGAAGACGGCGGTATTCCGCATCCGGTTTCGAGGGTGCTGTACGGACCGAAGCGTATCCGTGCGCGGGCGGCCAGGCGAGGCGAACCCGCGTTTCGCACCGAAGAATACGGGAAGAAGTGGTGACTCCCATGTCCCTCCAGCGCGACAGCGGCAGCGGCAACGGCTCGCAGGGCAGGCACGCCCGCCGACGGGTCCGCGGCAGAGCGCGCCGCGGGCTCGGCGGCACCGCCGTGGCCGCCGCCGCGATGGTGGCGCTCACCGCTTCCCAGGCGCCCGGGTTCGGACACGGCAAGCCGCGCGGCGACCGCGCCGCGGGCGCGGTGGCCGACGAGCGCGACGAGACCGCCCTGTCGCTCGGCGAGGCGACCGCCGACGGCCCGTACCACACCGAGCTGCCGCCCCTGCGGGTGCACGGCGCCGACCACGAGGGCGGCGGCCACGACGGCGGGCCGGACGGCGGCGGTGGCGGCGGCGGCGGCCGGGCCGGCGTGGTGAACCCCGTCACGGCCGAGGCCGGCATCCCCGCCACCGTGCTCGCCGCCTACCAGAAGTCGCAGGCCGCGATGGCCGCCCGCGCGCCCGGTTGCCACCTGCCCTGGCAACTGCTCGCCGCGATCGGCAAGGTGGAGTCCGGGCAGGCGCGCGGCGGCGCGGTCGACCGGCACGGCACCACGCTCTCGCCGATCCTCGGCCCGGTCCTCGACGGCGCCGGGTTCGCCAACATCTCCGACACCGACGGCGGCGCGTACGACGGCGACACGCGCTACGACCGCGCGGTGGGGCCGATGCAGTTCATCCCCTCCACGTGGGCGCGGTGGGGAGCGGACGGCAACGGCGACGGCCGCCGCGACCCGAACAACATCTTCGACGCCGCCCTCGCCGCCGGCGGCTACCTGTGCGCGAGCGGCCGCGACCTGCGCACCGAGGGCGGCCTGGACCGGGCGATCCTGAGCTACAACCACTCCGACGCCTACCTGCGCACCGTGCTGGCCTGGCTGGGCTTCTACCGCGAGGGCACCCACACGGTGCCCGACGGCAAGGGCACGGTGCCCACCAGCCCCGGCCCCGCCAACGGCAAGGAGCCCGCGCCGGGCAAGCCGCAGAAGCCCGGCAAGCCCGAGAAGCCGGGCAAGCCGGGGAGGCCCGAGAAGCCGGGCAAGCCCAGCGGCACGCCCCGGCCCGGCGGCGGCAGCCCCACGCCGAGCCCGTCCGGCTCGCCGTCGGGCAGCCCCTCCGGCAGCCCGTCGGGCTCGCCGTCGGGAAGTCCTTCCGGCAGCCCGTCCGGCAGCCCGAGCACGTCTCCGACGCCCACGCCCACGCCGTCCGGCAGCGGCGAGCCGGAGCCGAGCCCGAGCACGTCGCCCTCCGGCAGCCCCTCGCCCTCGGCCACCGCGTCCGGCACTCCGAGCACGTCGGCCACGCCGTCCGGGACGGGCTCCGCGAGCCCTACCGGCCAGTCGGCTCCTAGCAGCACCGGTGCCACGAGTCAAGCGTCTGAGTGAGGAATGCTCACCGCGCGATGAGGGGGGCCGTGGCGTTGTCAGCGCGGCCACAAAGAAATTGCCGGAGCCCGGAAGGTGCGGGAGACTTTGCGACCCGCCCATTGCGCGGGCGGTTACTCGCACGTAACGTGCCGTCCGAAAGGTGCCTCGTCGAATGCGAATTGATTATCCGTCAAGGCACATGCGTCAAAAGTCGGTTTTGCTTTACAGCCATATCGATAAGGGGTCTGAACGGCGCGTTCCAGCGAGCCCGCCGTCCCCTTGAGTAGGGGGTTCCGTCCAGGGACCCGCGGCCATGGTCCCCCCCGTGCCGCGGCGCTCCCGCCCCCTCGGACCCCGTGGCCGTGTCCCCCCGCGGCCACGGGGTCCGCAACCGTCCGTCGTGAGGAGGACACCGCGTACGCGCCCGCCGTCGGCCCCCGGGGCCGGCAGTCACCGAACGATCCGCAAGCTATGCCGTGTCCGCAGGGAGAGAAGCGATGAGAGGTGCAGTCCGCCAGCCGCGCACCGCGTGGGTGGCCGCTCTCGGAGCCACCGCGCTGTTCGCGGAACTGCTGACCGGATCCGGGTCCTCGGCGCACGGGCAGGGCGGCGGCTCCGCCGTGCGCTACGCGTGCCAGACCCCGGAAGGCAGCCGGGAGATCCAGGCCGCCTTCACCCAGACCTTCCCCGACAGCGGCGCGGCCGGGCAGCCCATCCAGCCCGGCCCGCTGACCGCGCGGGTGACCATCCCCCACGACACGGCCGCCGCGCTGCTGCCGCAGGGCACCGGCTCGGTCAGCGGCACCGCGGCCCTCACGGCCCGGGTGGCGCAGGGCGACGCCACCGCCGACGCCCAGTGGCCGGGCCTGGCGGCCTCCTCGGCGCCGCTGCCCGCCTCCGGCGACCTGGAGCTGGCGTACAACGGCGACGTCCAGCCGGTGACCGTCACGCAGCCCGGCGACGTCCGCTTCGCCGCGGGCAAGCTGACCCTGGCCCTGCTGCCGGAGCCCGCGAGCACGCCCGGCGGCGCCAGCCCCGGCGGCTCCACCCCGTCCGGCGGCGAGTCCGCGGCGCAGACCCCGCAGGGCAGCCCGTCGGCTTCCGGCGAGGCCAAGCCCGTCGAGGTGTCCTGTACGCCCGTGGAGGGCGAGGCCGCGACGCTGGCGACGGTGGCCGTGCCGGACGACGGCGGCGCTTCCCCGGACCCGTCCGGCTCCGGCTCGTCCTCGTCGCCGACGGACGGGACGCAGACGCCCGGCCAGGACGGCAGCCAGGCGCCGCAGAGCGGACCGGGACGCATCCAGGTGCCGCAGGCGGCCCCGGCCATGCTCCCGTGCACCTACCCCATGCCCACCGGTGAGCTGAACCACGAGTGGCTGCCCCCGGTTCCTCCCGGAGCGAAGGTGCAGGATCCCCCGACCAGCGGCAAGAAGCCCGCGTGCGTGTTCACGGCGGGTTTCGCCACCGTGACCAAGCTGAAGGGTTCGATGATCATCAACGACCCGAGCGGGAAGCCCGGGCCGCTGAGTCTGTCGACCCGTATGCGGGCGGTGCTGCGGACGGCTGCGCAGGGCGGCGCCTACAGCGAGGCCGACCACCTGGGCGAGCTGCACTTCCCCGACTCCCGGTCGACTTTCCTGGCCTTCGGCTTCCAGCCGACCACCGCGGGCGTGACATTCGAGAACGGTCCGCTCACGATCGTGCAGCAGACGGCGCCGCGGGTGTACTCGCAGATCACTTATGCGCAGCGGCTGCGGCTGCACCACGTGAGCATCAACGGAGTTTCGCTGGATGTGGGCCCCAGCTGCCGCACCGGCTCCTTCACGACCCGAGTTACCGGCAATTTCTCTCTCTTCCAGGGCGGTGTGCTGACCGGGAAGGTCAACGTCCCGCCGTTCTCCGGGTGCAGGACACCGAGCGGAGAGGACCTGGATGCGCTGTTCACCGCCTCGGTGGCCGGTGAGAGCCAGATCAAGATCAATCAGGGCGCGGTCCGGCTCTGCCCCGCCACCGGCCAGTGCACGGCTCAGGCCCCCACCCTGCCCCGCCTCTGACCCCTGACCCCACCGGGAGGTGCAACCCATGGGTATTGAAGTAGTCGTCAAGGACCTGACCATGTCCTTCGGCAAGCAGACCATCTGGCAGGACGTGACGCTCACCCTGCCGGCCGGCGAGGTCAGTGTCATGCTCGGACCCTCGGGCACCGGCAAGACCGTGTTCCTGAAGTCGCTCGTCGGCCTGCTCAAGCCGCCGCAGGGCAGCGTGCTCATCGACGGCGTGGACATGGCGCGCAGCCCGGAGCGGGACATCTACGAGGCCCGGAAGCTCTTCGGCCTGATGTTCCAGGACGGCGCGCTGTTCGGTTCCATGAACCTGTACGACAACGTCGCCTTTCCGCTGCGCGAGCACACCCGCAAGAAAGAGCACGAAATCCGTAAGATCGTCATGGAGCGGATGGAGCTGGTGGGTCTCGCCGGCGCCGAGCGGAAACTCCCGGGCGAGATATCCGGCGGTATGCGCAAGCGCGCCGGCCTGGCCCGGGCGCTGGTGCTCGACCCCAAGATCATCCTGTGCGACGAGCCGGACTCCGGCCTCGACCCGGTGCGCACCTCGTACCTCTCGCAGCTGCTCATCGACGTGAACGCGCAGATCGACGCCACGATGCTGATCGTCACGCACAACCTGGAGATCGCGAACACCGTGCCGGACAACATGGGCATGCTCTACCGCCGCCGGCTCGTCACGTTCGGCCCCCGGGAAGTGCTGCTGACCAGCGAGGAGCCCGTGGTGGCGCAGTTCCTCAGCGGGCGGCGGGCCGGACCCATCGGCATGTCCGAGGAGAAGGACGAAGCCACCATGGCGATGGAGGCGCGGCACGGCCTGCGCACCGAGGACAACCCCGCGCCGACCATCTCGCCGCAGCTCCAGCCCACCCCGGGGCTGCCGCAGCGGCGCGCGGTCAAGCGGCGCCGGGAGCGGGTGCGCGGCATGCTGAGCCAGGTGTCGGAGGCGGCGCGCGTGGCCATCGAGGCCGACCTCGCCCAGGAGGCCGGCCTGCGGACCACCGAGGTGCCCGCGTGACCGTTCCCGCCCGGGCCCACGGGCAGCCCGAGCCGCTGAAGGCGGCCGCGCCGCCGGCGGCTCCCTCGCCGATGAGGATCCTCACCCCGATCCGGGAGATCGGGAAGCTCTTCGCGCTGGGGCTGACCATCATCCGGTGGTCGTTCAAGCGCCCCTTCCAGGCCCGCGAGTTCATCGAGCAGTTCTGGTTCGTGGCGAGCGTGACGATCCTGCCGGCGATGCTGGTCACCATCCCGTTCGGCGCGGTGATGGCGCTCCAGGTCGGCTCGCTGATCCAGCAGTTCGGCGCCCAGTCCTACACCGGCGGCGCCAGCGTGCTGGTCCTGGTGCAGCAGGGCAGCCCGCTGATCGTGTCGCTGCTGGTGTCCGGCGTGGCCGGCTCGGCGGTGTGCGCGGACCTCGGCGCCCGCGCGATCCGCGAGGAGCTCGACGCCATGGAGGTCATGGGCGTCTCGCCGATCCAGCGTCTCGTGGTGCCCCGCGTGCTGGCCATGATCGGGGTGGCGCTGCTGCTCAACGGCCTGGTCTCGGTGGTGGGCACGGCCGGCGGCTACGTCTTCAACGTGATGCTGCAAAACGGCACGCCCGGCGCGTACCTCTCCAGCTTCTCCGCGCTGGCCCAGCTGCCCGACCTGCTGCTGAGCGAGTTCAAGGCGGTGATCTTCGGATTCATCGCGGGTGTCGTCGCGGCCCACCGGGGGCTGAACCCGAAGGGCGGCCCGAAGGGTGTGGGCGACGCGGTGAACCAGTCCGTGGTCTTCACCTTCCTTCTGCTGTTCTTCGTCAACGCGGTACTGACTGCGATCTACCTCCAGGTCGTCCCGCCAAAGGGGCTGTGAACGAATGACCCTCCTCGACAAGAAGGACAACGGCGCCAAGGAGGTGCCGCCCCGCAGGCACGCCCGGCCTCCGGTCGGCGCGCCGCCGCGGCGGTTCGATCCGAACCGCCTGGTGTCGTGGCTGGAGCGCCCCGGCGACCAGTTGCTGTTCTACATCCGGGCGCTGCTGTGGATACCGAAGGCCGTACGCCGCTACACCAAAGAGGTGACGCGGCTGCTGTCCGAGGTGGCCTTCGGCAGCGGCGGCCTCGGGGTCGTGGCGGGCACCGTCGGCGTGATGTTCGGCATCTCGGCCTTCACCGGCGTGATCGTGGGCCTCCAGGGGTACGCGGCGCTGAACCAGATCGGCACCGACGCGTTCACCGGCTTCATCTCCGCGTACTTCAACACCCGTGAGATCGCGCCGCTGGTCGCCGGGCTCGCGCTGTCCTCCACCGTGGGCGCCGGCTTCACCGCGCAGCTCGGCGCGATGCGGGTCAGCGAGGAGATCGACGCGCTGGAGAGCATGGGCGTGCGCAGCATGCCGTACCTGGTCAGCACCCGGGTCGCGGCCGGCGTCCTGGCGATCATCCCGCTGTACGCGATCGGCCTGCTGAGTTCGTACGTCGCGTCGCGACTGGTCACCGTGCTGATCAACCACCAGTCGACCGGCACCTACGACCACTATTTCAACCTGTTCCTGTCGCCCGCGGACGTCCGGCTGTCGTTCGTCAAGGTGCTGATCTTCAGCGTGATGGTGATCCTGGCGCACTGCTACTACGGGTTTCGGGCCGAGGGCGGTCCGGCCGGCGTGGGCGTGGCCGTGGGCCGCTCGGTGCGGACCGCGATCGTGCTGATCAGCCTGACGGACTTCTTCTCCAGCCTGGCGATCTGGGGCGCCACGACGACCGTGAGGGTGGCCGGATGAGCAAGCGAGGTTCCCGCAGGCTCGCGGGTCTGGTCTTCATCGTGGTGGTCGCGCTGCTGATGTGGCTGTCGGTCGCCCTGTACAACAAGGACTTCTCCGACACCGCCACGGTCACGATGGAGACCGGCAGCGTCGGCCACGAGATGCACCCGCACGCGGACGTGAAGATGCGCGGCGTGGTCGTCGGCGAGGTGAAGAAGATCCAGTCGTACGGCGACCGGGCCAGGATCACCCTGTCCCTGAAGCCGGGCGAGATCGGCCGCATCCCGGCGAACGTGTCCGCGCAGATGCTGCCGACGACGCTGTTCGGCCTGCGGTACGTGGAGCTGATCCCGCCGAAGGGCGCGACCGCGCAGGCGCTGAAGGCGGGCGACACCATCCCGGAGGACCGCAGCAGCAACGCCATCGAGCTCCAGCAGGCGCTGAACGACCTGCTGCCGATGCTGACCGCGGTCAAGCCGGACAAGCTGTCGGCGACCCTGTCGGCGGTGTCGATGGCGCTGGAGGGCCGCGGCACCGACCTCGGTCAGACGGCGAAGACGCTCGACTCGTACCTGAGGAAGCTCAACCCGCACCTGCCGGCGTTCAACCGGGACGTCAAGCAGTTCGTCGAGGTGGGCAACCTGTACGCGGACACCGCGCCGGACCTCCTCGACGCGCTCACCGACATCACCACCACCAGCGCCACCCTGGTGGAGGAGCAGAAGAACCTGGCCACGCTGTACGCGGCCGGCACCACCACCTCGCAGGACGTGTACACCTTCCTGCGCCAGAACAGCGCCAACATCATCCGGCTGTCGCAGGCCAGCCGCCCGACGCTCCAGACGATGGCGAAGTACGCGCCGGCGTTCCCCTGCACGCTGAGCATGATGGCGGACTTCGTGCCCAAGATGGACCGGGCGCTGGGCAAGGGCACGAGCAGGCACGGCCTGCACGTCGACGTGCGTTCGGTGCCCTCGCGCGGCCGGTACGTGCCCGGCCGGGACACGCCGGTGTACGGTGCCGGCGGCCAGGCGCGGTGCTACCCGGTGCCCTTCGGCGGCGGCTCCGGCACGCGGTCGATGTCGGCGCAGTCGGCGGACGTCACCGACGCCACCCCCCTCAGCACGGTCAAGGGCGGCCTCGGCCTGCCCAACTCGCCCCAGGAGAACCAATTGGTCAACGAGCTCCTGGCCCCCGGGGCCAAGGCGCGGCCCGATGACCTGCCCGACTGGTCCAGCGTGCTCGCCGGACCGACGCTGCGGGGCACGGAGGTGAGCCTGAAGTGAACCGCAGGAGTCTCACCGGGCCCGTCGTCAAGTCGTCGATCTTCGTTCTGGTCACGGCGTTCACCACCGCCGTGCTGGCGTTCAGCATCGCCAGCCCGGGCGTGGGCGAGTCCCGCGCGTACAACGCGCGTTTCACCGACACCACCGGCCTCATCGAGGGCGACAGCGTACGCATCGCGGGCGTGGTCGTCGGATCGGTGGAGTCCATCAAGGTGGTGGACAAGCGCTTCGCCAACGTGAAGTTCACCGTGAAGAAGGGCCGGCACCTGCCGGCGGGCGTCACCGCGTCCATCAAGTACCTCAACCTGGTCGGCCAGCGGTACATCGACCTGCGCCAGGGCGTCGGGCCGGTGGACCGCGAGCTGGAACCCGGCTCGACCATCCCGGTCAACCGCACCGCCCCGGCGCTGGACCTCACCCTGCTGTTCAACGGCTTCAAGCCGCTGTTCGCGGGCCTGTCGCCGAGTGACACCAACCAGCTGGCCGGGGAGATCATCGAGGTCTTCCAGGGCGAGAGCGGCACGGTGACCAGCCTGGTGCGCACCATCGGCTCGCTGAGCACCACGCTCGCGAAGAAGGACGAGGTCATCGGCCGGGTCATCACGAACCTGAAGACGGTGGCCGACACGTTCAACAACCGCGAGACCGAGTTCGTGGACCTGGTCGGCTCGCTGGACAAGGTCGTGGCCGGCTTCTCCGGCGACCGCAGGGCCATCGGCGACGCGATCAGCTCACTCGGGCCGCTCACCGTGTCCACCGGCGAGCTGTTCGGCGAGGCCCGCCAGCCGCTCAAGCAGAGCATCCACGAGCTGGGCCGGCTGTCGGAGAACCTCGCGGACAACACGCCGCTGGTGGAGAAGTTCCTGAAGAACACGCCCGGCAAGATGCGCGCGGTGACCCGGATCACGTCCTACGGCTCCTGGCTCAACACCTACCTGTGCGAGGCGAAGATCAGCGGCGTGACGACCTACGACGGCAGTACGCCGCCGAGCGGCGTGCCCGTCACGGCAGCGAGGTGCAAGTCGTGAAGCGTCCCTTCCTCCGCCGCCCCGTCAAGCCGATGCGGGAGCGCAACCCGGTCACCGTCGGCTTCGTCGGACTGCTGGTGATGGCCATCGTCGGCCTGCTCGCCTACAACGTCGACGGCCTGCCGGTGATCGGCGGCGGCACCACCTACACCGCCGAGTTCTCCGAGGCGGCCGGGATCAGCCCGGGCAACGAGGTGCGGGTCGCCGGCGTGCGGGTCGGCAAGGTCAAGAGCGTCACGCTGGACGGCGACCGGGTGAAGGTGACCTTCCAGGTCAAGGACACCTGGGTCGGCGACGCCAGCCGGGTCGGCATCTCCCTCAAGACCCTGCTGGGCGCCAAGTACCTCGCGCTGGAGCCGCTGGGCTCCCAGAAGCAGGACCCGGGCTCCCGCATCCCGCTCAGCCGCACCACCTCGCCGTACGACGTCATGGACGCCTTCAACGACCTCGGCGAGACCAGCCAGCGGATCGACAGCGACAAGCTCGCCAAGAGCTTCGAGACGATCTCGGACACGTTCAAGAACACCGCGCCCGAGGTGAGCGGCGCCGTCAAGGGCCTGTCCGCCCTGTCGCGGACGCTGTCCACCCGGGACGACGAGCTGGCCGACCTGCTGCGCGGCAGCAACAAGGTCACCAAGACGCTGTCCGAGCAGAACGCGCGCTTCGAGAACCTGCTCACGCAGGGCAACCTGCTGCTCGGCGAGATCCAGGCTCGGCGCGACGCCATCCACGCGCTGTTCACCGGCACCAGCGACCTGTCCCGCAACCTCAACGCCGTGGTGGACGACAACACCCGGCAGCTCAAGCCCACGCTGGAGGCCCTGAACCGGGTCACCGACGTGCTCGACCGCAACCGCAGGAGCCTGGACCAGGCGCTGGCCGCCATCGGCCCGTACTACCGGCTCCTGGGCAACACGCTGGGCAGCGGCCGCTGGATGGACACCTATCTGTGCGGACTCGTCCCCAAGAGTTACCTGCCGCCCGGCACGCCTCCGGCCACCGGATGCATGCCGCCCAAGCAAGGAGGCAGCCGCTGATGGCCCCCATCTCACAGCTCGGCTCGCGGGTCCGCGAGAAGGTCGCCGAGTTCGTCGGCCCGCTGACGCCCAAGCGCCTCCTCGTGATGGTCGTGGCCCTCGCGGTCCTGCTCGGCGGCGGTACGGCCGTGGGTATGTCGGTGCTCGGCGGGCCGGACGGCAACAGGTTCACCGCGTACTTCGACCGGACGGTCGGCCTCTACAAGGGCTCCGACATCCGCGTCCTGGGCGTCGCGGTCGGCCGGATCGACTCCGTCAAGCCCGAGGGCAAGCAGGTCAAGGTGACCGCCACGCTGAACGAGGGCGTGAAGATCCCCGCCCAGGCCAGCGCGGTCGTCGTCGCCCCGACCATCGTCTCCGGCCGGTACCTCCAGCTCGCCCCCGCCTACACCACCGGCGCGACCCTGCGGGACGGCGCGGTCATCCCCGCGGACCGCACCGCCACGCCGATGGAGGTCGACGAGCTGTACACCAGCCTGGTACGGCTCGCCGACGACCTCGGGCCCCGGGGCGCCAACAAGAACGGCGCCCTGTCGGAGGTGCTGGACACCGGCGCGAAGAACCTCAAGGGCAACGGCAAGGCGTTCGGCGACACGATCAGGCAGCTCGGCTCGCTCAGCAAGACCCTGTCGGGCACCGACAAGGACCTGTTCGGGACGATCACGAACCTGTCGAAGTTCGCCGGCATGCTCAAGGACAACGACACCAAGGTCCGCCAGGCCCAGGAGCAGCTGGGGAAGGTGAGCACCTTCCTCGCCGACGACCGGGACGACCTCGCGGCCGCGCTGCGCCAGCTGGGCACCGCGCTGGGCAAGGTCCAGTCCTTCATCAAGGACAACCGGAACGTCTTCAAGGCCAGCGTCGACAAGCTGATCCCCATCACGCAGAGCCTGGTCGACCAGCGCGCCTCCTTCGGCGAGGCGCTGGACGTCGCGCCGCTGGCGGTGGCCAACGTGCTCAACGCGTACAACCCGAGCACCCGCACGCTCGACGGGCGCGCCAACATGAACGAGCTGAGCATGGGCAACGTGCCCCGGTCGGCCGACGCCTACCAGGGTGACAGCCTGCTGCCGCTGCCCGCCACCGGCACCTTCTACGGCTCCGACGCAGGTAAGGGGAAGGACCGTTGAGCAGCGAGAACAACCAGCGCGGCAAGCGCAGGGCCGGTGCCCTGGTCGCCGCGGTGGCGGTGGTGGTGGGCCTGGGACTGACCGTCGGCAGCTGCGGCGCGCCCAGCTTCCTGACCGTCCAGGACATCCCGCTGCCCGGCGGCGCCGACCTCGGCAGCCACCCCTACGAGGTCACCGCCGAGTTCAGCGACGTCCTCAGCCTGGTCCCGCAGTCCGCGGTGAAGGTCAACGACGTGGACGTCGGCCGCGTCACCAAGATCTCCATCGGGGACGGCGACTGGACCGCGCGCGTGACCATGCGCATCAACGGCAAGGTGAGGCTGCCGGCCAACGCCTGGGCGCACATCGAGCAGACCAGCCTGCTCGGTGAGAAGTACGTGCAGCTCAGCGAGCCCCCGGCGGCCGGCGAGAAGGTCGGCGAGGGCCGCAACGAGGCCACCCGGGCCAGCGCGGCCGCCGCCAGGCCGGTGGGCCGGCTGGCGGACGGCGCGGTCATCCCGCTGGCCCGCACCGACCGCACCGTCGAGGTCGAGCAGGTCTTCGGCGCCATGTCGATGCTGTTCAACGGCGGCGGCGTGCAGCAGATCCAGACCATCTCGCGCGAGCTGAACAAGGCCCTGTCGGGCAACGAGGGCTCGGTGCGCTCCCTGCTCCAGCGGATCAACGAGACCACCAGGAACCTCGACGACCACAAGACCGACATCACCGACGCGCTCGACAGCGTCAACCGGCTGGCCTCCACCCTCGCCACCCGCAAACAGAAGATCGACACCGCGGTCACCGGCATCACCCCCGCGCTGAAGGTGCTGGAGGAGCAGCGCGGCTCCCTGGTGACGATGCTCAACTCGATCGACACCCTCTCCGACGTGGCCGTGAACACGGTCAACCGGAGCAAGGACGACATGGTCGCGGACCTGAGGGGCCTCGCCCCCACCCTGCGCAACCTGGCCAACGCCGGCCAGGCGCTGCCCGACTCCCTCCAGGTGCTGCTCACCTACCCGTTCACGGACGAGGTGCTGAACGGCATCAAGGGCGACTACCTCAACGTCTTCCTCAGGGAGACCGCGGCCCCCGGCACCCGGATCATCCCGCCGATCTCCTCGCAGTCGGCGAACTCCAGCGGCTCCGGCGGCGCGGCCAACCCCGCCTCGCCCGGCGCGGCGCCGTTCCCCCTGCCCTCGGTCACGGCCCCGGAAGGTGAGAACCGATGATCACCACTCTCACCAAGCTGAAGATCATCGGCTTCCTGGTGGTCGGCCTCCTGGTCATGGCCTACATCGGCAACAGCTACGCCGACATGGGCAAGTACGTCGGCGTACGCGACTACTACGAGGTCCGCGTCGAGCTGCCGTCGACCGGCGGCCTGTTCACCAACGCCGAGGTCACCTACCGCGGCGTGCCCGTGGGCCGGGTCGGCTCGGTGGACCTGACCGACGACGGCGTGGAGGCCGTGCTGCGGATCAAGAAGTCCGCGCCGGACATCCCCACCGACCTCAGGGCCCAGGTCGCCAACCGGTCCGCGGTCGGCGAGCAGTACGTCGACCTGCGCCCGGAGACCAGCGACGGCCCGTACCTGAAGAACGGCTCGGTCATCACCCGCCAGGAGGCCGCGGTCCCGGCCACCCCGGTCACCACCGTGCTCTCCAGCCTGGACGAGCTGTCCACCTCCGTGCCCCTGGACTCGCTGGCCACCGTCGTGGACGAGTTCGGCGACGCCTTCGCCGGGCAGGGCGACGCCCTCCAGGTCCTGCTGGACACCAGCAGCGACTTCGTGAAGTCCGCGGACAAGGCCCTGCCGCAGACCGTCGACCTGTTCAACGACAGCGAGACCGTGCTGCGCACCCAGCGGGAGGAGTCCGACGCCTTCCGCGCCTTCGCCCGGAACGCCAAGGCGCTGGCCGGCCAGCTCAAGGCCTCCGACAGCGACGTGCGGCGGGTGATCGAGTCCGCCCCCGCCGCCGCCGAGCAGGTCAGCGGCCTGCTGCGGGACGTCGACCCGAACCTCAGCGTGCTGTTCGCGAACCTCACCACCACCTCCGAGCTGTTCGTCACCCGGCAGCGCGGCCTGGAGGAGCTGCTGGTCAAGCTGCCGCAGGCGGTCGCGTCCGGCAACTCGGTCATCGGTCCGAACGGGCTGCGGCTCGGCATGTCGGTCACCTTCTTCCAGCCCCTGCCGTGCACCGCCGGCTACGGCGGCACCCGCTACCGCAACGGCCTGGACACCAGCCCGGGCCCCGTGAACACCCAGGCGCGGTGCCTCTCCTCGCCCGGCACCGGCAAGCTGGTGCGCGGCAGCGCCAACGCGCCGCGCGGCGGCGTGCCCGTACCGGCCCGGCCCGGCTCGCTGCTCAGCGGCGACAGCGCCGCGGGCGGCGGCGGTGGCGGCGGCGCGAGCCGCAGCGCGCTGCCCGGCGCCCTCGGCCTGCCGAGCCTGCCGCCGAGCACGCCGTACAGCGGGACCGGCAGCGTGAGCACCATGAGCGCCCTGCTGGGGCTGAAGGACGGGCGGTGACGGCCATGACACCCACGGCGAAACGTCTGACCGGCTGGGTCGCGGCCGTCGCCATAGCGCTGCTGACCGCGTACTCTGGCTGGGCGTACGGGTCGGCGCGGGACGACGGCGACCGCACGTACGCCGAGACCCGGGACGCCGTCCTCGACGCGGGACGGGACCAGATCGCCCGGCTGAACTCCATCGACGGGGACAACGTCGAGGAGGGCCTGCGCGGCTGGCTCGACGCGTCCACCGGGCCCCTGCACGACCAACTGCTGCGAACGAAGGACAAGGACGGCACCACGCTTCAGAAGCTCGGCAGCACGGCGCGCGGCACCGTCACGGACGCCGCCGTCACGCAGCTGGACACCCGCGCCGGCACGGCGAAGGTGATCGCCACACTCAAGGTCGAGATCACCCCCCGTACCGGCGCCCCCGCCACCGACCGCAAGCGGTTCGAGGCCGGCCTGGCCCGTACCGGTGGCGACTGGAAGCTGACCTCGCTCAACGCGATAGCCGTCGGAGCGAGCTGAGGCCGGCCGCCACCCGCGCGACCGCGCCGACGCGAGCGATCGAGAGGACACCGACCGTGCGCACAACCGGAGACGCCGCCACCGCCATACCGGCGCCCCGCTCCTCGCCAGAGGACGCGGAGGGCGCCGCCGCGCCCGCGGGCGCGGCGCGGGACGGCCGCAGACGGCTGCGCGTCGCGGCCGTGGTGGCGCTGGCCGTGCTGCTGGTCGCCAGCGTCGTCCTCCTGGTGCGCGCCGCCCAGCTGAACGGCTCGCCGAGCAAGGACAACAAGGCGCTGGTCGACGCGGCCACCACGGGCCAGGTCGTCGGCGACGTGAGCGACACCCTCGGCCGGGTCCTGTCCTACTCGCCGGACGGCGCCGACACCACCGCCCAGGACGCCCGCGAGCTGCTGGGCGGCAAAGCCGCGCAGCAGTACGAGCAGCTGTTCAGCCAGGTGCGCCGGCAGGTCGTCGAGCAGCGGGTCACGCTCACCACCCGGGTGGTACGCGCCGGGGTCACCGAGCTCACGGCGCACCGCGCCCGGGTCCTGGTCTTCCTCGACCAGGTCACCGAACGCAGCGGACAGAAGGCGACCACCAACGCCGCCCAGCTGTCGGTCACGGCCGAGCCGCACGACGGCCACTGGCTCATCACCGACATGAAGTCCCGGTAGGGGAGAAAGCAACGTGGCAGGGACCGACAGGACGAGAAACCCGCTGGTGATCACGGCGGCCGTGCTGGCCGTCGCCGCGGCGGGCAGCGCGGTGTGGACGGGTGTGTCCTGGTACGCCGCCGCCCACGACGACGACGCGAGCTACGCGCAGACACGCGACGAGGTGCTGGCCGCGGGCGAGCAGGCCATCCAGAACGTGAACACCCTCGACGCCCGCGACGTGAACCGCGACCTGGACCGCTGGGTGGAGTCCTCCACCGGCGACCTGCGCAAGCAGTTCGAGCAGGGCCGGGAGAAGTTCGCCACGGAGTTCAAGGAGTCCGGTGCGGTCACCACCGCCCAGGTGCTGTCCGGCGCGGTCACCGAGCTGGACGACCGGGCGGGCAGGGCGAGCGTGATGGTCGCGCTGCGGCGCACCGTGGACCCGGCCAAGGGCGACCCGGTGAACAAGGACAGCCGCGTACTCGGCGAACTCACCCGGACGTCCACCGGCTGGAAGCTGAGCGCCGTCGGCGACGCGCCGATCGGGGACAGCGCCGCGGGCTCCGGCCAGCCGTCCGCCGGGCCCTCGGACGAGTGACAGCGAGAGGACTTCCGTAAGCCATGTCGACCAGCCGTCACCTCGTCAACCGCCAGCGCCGCCTGGCGGCTCTCTCCGACGTCCGCGAGGCGCCCGCCGACCCCGGACACAAGACCAAGCCCCGCAAGCCGGAGCCGAAGGCCGAGCCGCGGCGCGAGCCCCGCGCGGGCCAGGCCAAGGACGCCCGCCCGGCCAAGGAGCCCCGCCCGGCCGCCCGGCCCGCCGCCGCCCGCGACGGCGGGCGCAC
>NZ_JAVSCF010000051.1:0-28310 GCF_031932565.1 Streptomyces sp. B1866 | reverse complement strand
TGCGGACCGGCGGCCTCCCCGGGCGTCGTCGCCTCCGCGGGCGCGGCGCGGCGGCCGCCCCGCGCGGGCTTCCCGTCCTCGTCGCCGGACCCGGGGTCCTCCCGGAGCTCTCCGGCCGGGGCCGGTGCGGCGGCCCGGGGGCGCTCCGCGGCCTCGCCCGGCGCCCCGACCGGCTCCCCGGCGTCGTGGGCCCGGACGCCGGGCTCGGCGCCGTACCCCTCGGAGCCCTCGTACCCCTGGGGGACGTCGTGGGCCTCGTACGCTTCGGCGGCTTCGGCGGCCTTGCGGTCGAGCCGTTCAGCGAGCCGGACCAGGCTGGCTCCCAGCCCGCCGACCCACTGTGGCAGTTTGGACATCTCTTTCCCTACCCCCGTCCCCCTCACTCGTCGGGATGACGTTACCGGTGCCGCGCGCCTTCGTACGCCACCCGCCGGGTCGTGGGACGCGCGCCGGGCACGCAGACGCGTGCGGCCCCCGGCCGGTGAGGGCCGGGGGCCGCACGCTGTGCAGGTCGGGGGCGGGACAGCACCGCGGGCGAGAACCCAGCCCGCGGGCGAGACCCTGGTCCTAGTACCAGCCGTTGGCCTGCCAGAAGGCCCAGGCGCCGCACGGGCTGCCGTAGCGGGCGCTGTTCATGTAGCTCAGACCCCACTTGATCTGGGTGGCGGGGTTGGTCTGCCAGTCGGCTCCGGCCGAGGCCATCTTGGAGCCCGGCAGCGCCTGGAGCAGGCCGTAGGCGCCCGAAGACGCGTTCACCGCACGGTAGTTCCAGCCGCTCTCGTGGCTGACGATGTTGCTGAAGCACTGGAACTGGTCGGCCGGCACCATCTGGCGCGCGATGGCCTGGACCTCGGCGATGGTGTACGAGGCCTGCGGCGTGAAGCTGCCCGCGCTGCGCGTGGCGGACCGGCTCGCGAGCTTCTCCTCGCGCTCCTTGGCCGCCTTCTCGGCCGCCTCCTTGTCCGCGGCTTCCTTCTTGGCGCGCGCGTCCTTGGCCGCCTGCTTGCGGGCGGCCTCCTCGGCCGCCTTGCGCGCCTCCGCGTCGGCTGCGGTGGACTGCACGTCCGCCTGCTGCGTCAGGGTGGCGACCTGCGCCTGCGCCTGCTGTCCCGCGGGTATGTCCGCCAGGAGCGTCGCGTCGGCGGCAGCCGCTTCGGCGGGACCCGACGAGCCCTGCTCGTCGCCCGCTGCGACACCGACGACGGCGCCCACAGTGGTGACCGCGGTGGCCGACGCCACGGCGAATCCCCGGACCGAGATCCGGCTCACATGGTTTCCTTCCAGCATCGCCCGCCTGTGGTGACCTCGCGGGCGCGATCATGCCCCTGGCACTGGCCTCCTTGAGGTCCGCCCCGTTACGTGCTGTGGGGGGAGCGGCTGGTCACGGGAGGCACGGGCCCGGTGGGCCCCTTACGGGGCCACGAGGTGCTTCGGGCGGCATACGGCGGGACGCTCTTTAGTTGGTGGTACTGCGATTGGTTCGTACCACTGGCGGTACCAGCGGTACTGGTGTGCCGTATGCGGGGCCTAACAGGAACCACACACTGCCCGAAGGATCCGCCCGGTGGCAACTCCCCGGTGCATGGGAAAGCTCACAGCTCGTTTGACGAGACGGATTAACGGAAAGACCCGCCCAGCACGGCGCCGCGCGGCTAGGCTCGCCCGCTTCTGCCACACGGCGCTCTCAAACCCCACGTGTGACTGAACTTCAGACGACCTCCGCCGGTCCCCCGATCGGCCGTCCGACCTCGCCCGATCGGCCCCGCGACGGCCTTACGGGCGAACCGCCCCGCACGGGATCGTACGGGGCGGTTCGGACCGACCGGAGGCGGGAGCGCGCTAGATGTGCCCGTCCTCCAGCATCTCGGTCACCAGCGCCGCGATCGGCGAGCGCTCCGAGCGGGTGAGGGTGACGTGCGCGAAGAGCGGGTGGCCCTTCAGCTTCTCCACCACGGCCACCACCCCGTCGTGCCGCCCGACGCGCAGGTTGTCGCGCTGGGCCACGTCGTGGGTGAGGACCACGCGGGAGTTGGCGCCGACGCGGGAGAGGACGGTCAGCAAAACGTTCCGCTCCAGGGACTGGGCCTCGTCCACGATCACGAACGCGTCGTGCAGCGAACGGCCGCGGATGTGGGTGAGCGGCAGCACCTCCAGCATGCCCCGGCCGACGACCTCCTCGATGACGTCCGCCGTGGTCACCGCCGACAGCGTGTCGAACACCGCCTGCGCCCACGGGCTCATCTTCTCGGCCTCGGTGCCCGGCAGATAGCCCAGTTCCTGCCCGCCGACCGCGTACAGCGGACGGAAGATCATCACCTTGCGGTGCTGCCGCCGCTCCAGCACGGCCTCCAGACCCGCGCACAGGGCCAGCGCCGACTTGCCCGTGCCGGCCCGGCCGCCCAGCGACACGATGCCGACCTCCGGGTCGAGCAGCAGGTCCAGCGCGATGCGCTGCTCGGCGCTGCGCCCGTGGATGCCGAACGCCTCGCGGTCGCCGCGCACCAGCCGCACCTGCCCGTCGGGGGTGACCCGGCCCAGCGCCTTGCCGCGCTCGGACTGGAGCACCAGGCCGGTGTGCACCGGCAGTTCCGCCGCCTCCGGAACGTACCCCACCTCGGCCGCGAACAGGTCGTCCACCTGCTCGGCGCCGACGGCCAGCTCCGCCATGCCCGTCCAGCCGGAGTCCGTGACGGCCAGCTCCGCGCGGTACTCCTCCGCGAGCAGGCCCACGGACGACGCCTTGATGCGCAGCGGCAGGTCCTTGGAGACGACCGTGACGTCGTACCCCTCGGCCTGGAGGTTTCTGGCCACCGCGAGAATCCGCGAGTCGTTGTCCACGGGCCGGCCGCCCTGGGCCAGGAACGCCGCGGGCAGGACGCCCGGGTCGGAGTGGTTGAGCTCGACGCGCAGCGTGCCGCCGAGTCCCCCGATGGGGATCGGCGCGTCCAACCGCCCGTACTGGACGCGGTACTCGTCCAGCCGGCGCAGGGCCTGGCGGGCGAAGTACCCCAGTTCCGGGTGGTGCCTTTTGGCCTCCAACTCGGTGACCACCACGACTGGCAGCACGACCTCGTGCTCGTCGAAACGGGACATCGCGTTGGGGTCGGCCAGCAGGACGCTGGTGTCGAGGACATAGGTGCGCCGGTCGTTCTCGCGGCGTTTCTTGCTGGTCACCACGGGTGGACGAACCTCCTCGGGAGGTCGGGGCGCGACGGCGTCGCGGGGGAATGGACCGGGCTCAGGCCCCACACGAGGGCCGAGCGCCGGCCCTCCGCGTCGTACGCGCGATGTCGCGCGTCGTCCGTGTGCAAAGGGCCTCCCGGGCGGACGGCCCCATGCCGTCCGCTGGCAGTGCGACACCCGGTCGGGCAGTCCGGCAGGTCGGACAGGGTGTCGGCCTGAGAGGGATATTCCCTCTCCCACCCGCCGCCATGCAATGGCGGTCGACGGCCGCTGTGTGAACGTTGGGGAACGGGCGTGCTACCGGGGTGGCCGGATCCGTACGACCTGGGCGGTAACCGGCGGCAGGCCCCGGCCGACCGGGATCGGAACGGGCGCGGGGCGGGCGCGCGGGCTGGGGCGGGCGCGCGGCCGGGTGGGGGAGGTCGCGCCGGCCGGGTGGCCGCGGGCCGCGCGGAGCGGGCCCGGTCGCCGTCGCCGTCCTAGTTGCCGTAGCGGCGGTGCCGCAGCGAGTAGTCGCGCAGCGCCCGCAGGAAGTCCACCTTGCGGAACGCGGGCCAGAACACCTCGCAGAAGTAGTACTCCGAATGGGCGCTCTGCCACAGCATGAAGCCCGACAGCCGCTGCTCGCCGCTGGTGCGGATCACCAGGTCCGGGTCCGGCTGGCCGCGCGTGTACAGGTGCTCGGCGATGAGGTCGGTGTCGACCACGTCGGCCAGTTCCTCGAACGTCGTGCCCTTGCCGGCGTGGTCGAGCAGCAGCGAGCGCACCGCGTCCGCGATCTCCTGCCGACCGCCGTAGCCGACGGCCACGTTGACGAGTATGCCGCCGACGTCGTGGGTGGCCTGTTCGGCCTCCTTCAGCACCCGCTGGGTGTGGGCGGGCAGCAGGTCCATGGTGCCGACGTGGTGCACCCGCCACCGGCCGTCGGCGGCGATATCGCGGATGACGCCTTCCACGATGCCCAGCAGCGGGACCAGTTCGTCCTCGGGGCGGCTGAGGTTGTCGGTGGACAGCAGCCACAGGGTGACGACCTCGACGTCCGTCTCGGCGCACCAGCCCAGGAGCTCCAGGACCTTGCTGGCGCCCGCCTTGTGGCCCTGCTCGGTCGTCCCGCCCGCGGCGCGGGCCCAGCGGCGGTTGCCGTCCAGAATGACGCCGATGTGCTTGGGCACCTGGGTGTGGTCGAGGCGGCTCTCCACCCGGCGTTCGTAGAGCCCGTACACCAGGTCGCGCAGCTTCACGTCGTCAGCCCCTCCATGCCGCCTTCACTGTGGCATTCCGCCCCGGGCGTCACCCTACTGCCGTGCGAGCAGGGGTACGAATCGAGGGTTGGGCCCGAGTCCGCGGCTCTGCCCCACGATGTGACGCTGTGTGATCGATCGGCGCGGCTGCGTCCGCCGCGCCGTCCGCGCCCGGGGAAAGTCACCCGAACGGCGCATCACAGAGAAACCAAGAGAAACGGGCCGGTCCGTGGGGGGGATACGGACCGGCCCGAGGGGGGGCTTCCACCATAACCCTTCGTGAGGGGTGCTTGGTGCAAGAATCGCGTTATCGCTCCCAGATACCTGTCGGATGCCGCCTCTGAGGGGTGAGCGAGGGGCACCAGCGGGGCTGGCGGGGCAGACGTTAACGGTGTGGCGACGGGCGGGCGGGGTCGCGGGACGGACAGCGGACGGCGGTCGGCGGTCGGCAGATGGCGGCGGGACGGTCGGCGGTCGGGACGGTCGGCGGACGGGGAACGAGGCGGTCGGCGGTCGGGGAACGAGGCGGTCGGCGGTCGGCGGTCGTACGTCAGGCCCCCAGCCCCCCGAGCACCAGGCCCGCGCCCGCTCCGACGATCATGAACGGGCCGTAGGCCATGGGGCTTCTGCGGCCCGCCCGCCGCGTCGCCATCAGCACGACCGCCCAGCACCCGCCGAGCAGCACCCCGGCGCAGGCGCCCGCGACCAGCACGCCCCAGCCGTACCAGCCGAGGGCCACGCCCAGTGCGAGGGCGAGCTTGACGTCCCCGAAGCCCATGCCGCCGGGGCTGACGACGAAGAGCAGGAAGTACGCGCCGCCCAGCGCCACCCCGCCCAGCAGCGCGCGCGGCCACGACCCGGCGTGGCCCGGCAGCAGCGCGCCCACGCCGAGCAGCGCCGCCGTGCCGCCCGCCATCGGCAGGGTGAGCACGTCGGGCAGCCGGTGGACGGCCCGGTCCACCGCGGCGAGCAGCAGGCCCGGCGGCGCGAGCAGCGCCCACACGGCCAGCTCGGGCCGCGCGCCGACGGCGGCCGCCAGCCCCGCGCACACCAGCGCGGTGACGGCGGCGGCGAGGGGCGCGCGCACCCCGTACGCCCCGGAGCCGGCCGGGCCCGCCGCGCACTCCCGGCACCAGGCGGCCCCCAGCCAGCCGCGGGCCGATCCGGGGAGCCGGTGCCCGCGCGGGCAGGCGCCGCGCCACGGCTCCTCGGGCTGGACGCTGAGCCGGTAGAGGGGGCGGGGCAGGAGCAGCCCGGCTACGGCGCCGTACGCGGCGGCCAGGACGGTCGGCAGGGGATGCACAGGCCGAGCCTACGGAAGGCGGCCACGCGTGGAACACTGCGCCGTATGAGCGGTTGGCGCGACGGCAGGGGGACGCTTCGGGTGCTGGACGGCGGGGGCCGGGTGCGGGGGCCGGGGGCCAGGGAGGCCGGCGCCGGGGGCGCCGACTCCCCTGACGCCGTTCCCGCGGCCGCCGACGCCGGGATCACCGTCTCCGGGATCGATGCCGGGGAGGGGGCCGCGGAGCCCTGCGCGGACATCCCCGTGGAGATCGCCGCCTCCTACCGGGCCCGCGCGCGCGGCCTGCTCGGCCGGGACGGCGTGACCGGCGCGCTGCTGCTGACCCCGGCGAGCGGCGTCCACACCTTCCGCATGCGGTTCGCCATCGACGTCGCCTACCTCGACCGCCGCCTGACCGTCCTGGCGGTCCGCACCATGCGGCCCGGCCGCCTCGGCCGGCCGAGGCCGCGGTCGCGGCACGTGCTGGAGGCGGAGGCGGGGGCGATGGCGCGGTGGGGGCTGCGGGCGGGGGTGCGGGTGGCGATCACCGCCGGCTAGGCCGCCCACGCGGAGCCGGCGGCGAGCCGCTCGGCCCGCCTACTCCCCCTCGCCCCGCGAGAACGTGACCTCGACGCGGCGGTTGCGCCTGCGGCCCTCCTCCGTGGCGTTGTCCGCGATCGGGTACTGCTCGCCGTATCCGCGGATCTGGTACTCGATGGAGGGCCCGAGGTCCGCGGCCAGCAGCCGCTGGACCGCGTTGGCCCGCTGCTTGGACAGGGCGACGCCGTGCTCGTCCGAGCCCAGGTTGTCCGTGAAGCCGAAGACGCGGACCGTGGTGGCGCCCTGCCGCTCGATCTCCTCGGCGATGGTGTGGATACGGGCGTTCGCCTCGGTGCCCAGCGTCGAGCTGTTCTTGTCGAACAGGACCTCGGTCTGGAGCGAGAAGCTGACCTTCGCGTTGCTGTCCTCGCGCCGCTCTTCGCCGTCGTCCGTCTCGACCACGGACTTGATGTCGAGGACCCGGCCGGGGGCCAGGGTCGCGCCCTCGGCCAGCCGCAGGTCGGGGTCGCCGGCGTCGATCTTCAGGGGCGGCGTGGTGTTCGGCAGGGCTCCGGGCCCGCTGTCGGCCCGGGCGGCGGGCGCCGGTACGGCCAGCAGGAGCGCCGTGCAGGCGACGGCGACGAGGAGCGGCACGCGGCGCGGGGGGCTGGCGGTCGTCGTCATGGCGCGCTCAGTCCGAGAGCTCGATGCTGACGGAGGGCATGGTGGGGACCTGGAAGTCCACCTTGGTGACGTTCTCCGGCGGGGCCGGGAACTGGGCGAAGACCGGTCGGCTCTCACCGGGCCTTATGGACGTGAGTCCCGTGGTGCACAGGCACTCGCCGTCGGTGTCCCGGAGGACCAGGTAGCGCTTCTTGCCCACCGAGTCGACCAGCGAGGCCCCGGAGATGGACGAGGCGGACTTCACCTCTGTCTCCTTGGAACGCCACTTCACCGCGTTGAACAGCTTGGTGCCGTGGTTGGTGACCTCTCCGTTCACCGTGACGAAACCACCCCCGTCCCGTACGGCGGACCGGATCGTCAGGACGACGCCGTCGGCCCCCTTGATCTCGCCGATGGTCTCGGTCGAATCGCTCGCGGGCTCGCTCTGCTCGCCGTCCTGCTGGGTCGCGGCCCCGGTGGTCCCCGCGGCCCTCTTGGCGTCGTCGTCCTTCCCCTTGCCCTCGCTACTGCTGCCGCAGCCGGCCGTCGCGAGGACCAAGGCGGCCGTAAGCGCCGCCGCGGCCGTGGCCCGACGCGCCGTCCTCACCCGCCGAATGCTCATCTATGGCTGTCCTTTACTCGTTTGCTCGTCGTTCGCCGCTCAGTGGGCTAGGTGCACGGTGAAAAGGTCTTTCGCGCGAGGGAAGAGGTCCGGGTGCCGCGGATCGATGGTCACCGGCTCGCCGTCGCACCGCAGCTCGACGGCCGGCCGGCCGTCCTGCCCGTCGTCACCGCCCGGGCCTCCCCCGTCGCCGCCCTCCTCCCCGGTGGGTGACGGGGGCGCGGGCGGCGTGGCGGGGGCGCCCAAGACGCAGCGCGGCTCGACGACCGCCGTGGCCGTGGCCGTGGCGCGCTTGTCCTCGGTGCCCGGGATCACCGTCCTGCCGACCGGCTTGCGGGTCTCGACCGTGACGGTGAAGGAGGTCGGGAAGAAGTCCGGGCCCTGGCAGCCGACGGTGTCCGCGTCGTTCTTGGCCGCGAACGCCCGCGCCTGGTCGCAGGCGTCCATGGCTCCGGGGAACCGCCCCTGGAGGATGTCCTGCCACGCCGTGCCGTCGAGGACCGCCCGCAGGAAGGCCGTACGCAACTGGTCGCGGTAGTCCTGGGCGGCGGCGAGGGCGGCGGAGTCCGCAGCGGTCTGGCCGCCGTTGCGGGTGGCGCCCGCCTGGCCGACCGCGAAGAAGGCCAGCCCGAGGAAGAGCAGGGCCGCGACAGCCGTGATGTACAGAGGAAACGCCTGCCCCGCGTCCCCGCGAGGCCGCGTCACTGGCACTGCCCGCGCCCTGGTCAGGTGCCGGTGACCTTGGAGATCTGGTTCAGGATCGCGTCGGCGATGGTGCTGCCGAAGTCCGTCGTCGTCAGCACCAGGACGATCGCCACCACCACCGCGATGATGCCCAGGTACTCGATCGAGGTCTGTCCTCGGTCGTTCCGCACAACGCGCTTCCCCATCGTGTTCCCCTCCATGGCCGGCCGTACCCCTGTGGTCCGGCGACTGGGCCCCCGTGGCGCCGCTTCCGGCAGGAGCAAAGTACGCCCGAACACCGGCCTCGGAACAGTGCCCCCGGTTCCATTGCCTTCCCGCCGGGCGGAGTTCAAATCCCGGACACCTCGTCCAGCCACCGCGGCCCATCCATACCACCCCCTTCCCCGGTCCGGCCAGCCACGGCCGCCGCGCGCCCCCCGATCCGCCCCCTTCTCGTACGGTGCGAGGAACCGGTACCGCGCGCCCAGCCCACTATCTCACACCGAGATTGCTACTGCGAAGCCTCCCAGGAGGCCGACAGGAACCTGACACAAAATCAGTAAACACGGCCGCCCACCCGCACGTCACTCCCCCGTGATGGAGCCGAAGTCCGTGCCCGAGCCGATGAAGAACCCCGCTACGAGCAGAATCAGGGTGCCCGGCACCATAAAGGTGGTAATGATCATCGTGGCCTTCGGCACCGCGCGCGCCGCCCGCCGCCGCGCGTTCTGCGCATCCGTACGCCGCATGTCGTTCGCGATAGCGATCAACGTCTCGACGATCGGCGCGCCCAGCTCCTCGCCCTGCTGGAGCGCGCTGACGAACTGCGCCACCTGCTCCGAGTCGTTGCGCCTGCGCAGCTCCTCGAACGCCTTGCGGCGGCTGACGCCCATGTCCATCTGCCGCAGTGTGATGCGCAGTTCGTCGGCCCACGGGCCCTCGTACTTCTCCGCCACCCGGTCCAGCGCCTGCCGGAAGCCGAGCCCGGCGCTCACCACCACCGCCAGCACGTCCAGGAAGTCCGGCAGCGTGCGCTCGATGGCGTCCCTGCGCTCCCGCACCGCCGCCCAGATGCCGACCTCGATCCAGAACAGGCCGAACGCCACCAGCAGCACCGCCAGCAGATACTGGCCCTTCAGCAGCATCACCAGCGCGCCGCCGAAGCCCAGGAAGCCGTACACCGCGCGCCGCGCCGCGTACCGGTCGACCGTGAGGCCGCCCGGGTTGCCCGCCAGGTCGATGCGGCGGCGGACCCTCGCCACCCGCTTCTCGCCCATCAGCCGCAGCACGAACGGCGCGTACCGCATGCCCAGCCGGTCGATGGCCGACCCGACGGCCGTGGTGCGCGTCGCGCCGACCTCCAGGGCCACCGCCAGGTCGCTGGGCAGCTTGGCCTCGCTGCGGAAGAGCGCGACGCCGTACGCGACCCCCGCCACCGAAAGGCCCGCGACCAGGCCCAGCAGCAAGCCGACTCCCATCGCGTCAGGCACTCCCCTCAGGACTCAACTCGAAACACTCACCCGGCCGGCCGCCGGACGTCAGACGTCGATCTTGGACATGCGGCGGATGAGGAAGAAGCCGACCCCGTACAGCGCGAAGGCCACCACCACCGCGGTCTGCCCCCAGAAGGACGACGTCATACGATCGAGTGAACCCGACGCGATCCGGTCCATCAGCAGCAGGGTGCCCACGCCCATCAGCGGCACCACGTACGCCGTCACCGTCACCTGCGACAGCTGCGTACGGACCTCCCGCCGCGTCTCCTTGCGCTCCTCCAGCGTCTGCGTCAGGTTGCGCAGCGAGCTGACGACGGTGCCGCCCGCGCGGTTGGCCAGGATCAGCGTGGTGACCAGCACCACCAGCTCGCGCGACGGCAGGCGCCGGGCCAGCTCCCCCAGCGCCTCGTCGATCGAGTGGCCGACGGCCAGCTTGTCGGCCACCTTGGCCAGCTCCTCGCCCGCGGGCGCCTCCAGCTCCTCGGCGGCCATGCTCAGGGCCGTGCGCAGGGCGAGTCCCGCCTGGGTGGCGTTGGCCAGGATGCGGGACAGCTCCGGGAGCTGGTTGATGAACTTCTCGATGCGCTTCTGCCGCTGCCAGTTGAGAAACGCGAACGCCCCCCACACCGCCACCAGCGCCGCTATCGGGCCGAAAAACGCCGCGAGCAGCGCGGAGGCGACCAGCCACAGGCCCAGCGCCGTCCCGGCCGTGTAGACGAAGAACTCGCCGGGCGTCACGTCCAGTCCGGTGGCCGCCAGGCGCAGCTCCAGGCTCCGGCCCAGCCGTGTGCGGCGCAGCCGCCGGTCGAGCCGGGCGAACCGGCGGCGGCCGACGGCGGGCGGCAGGTGCGGCGCGTCGGACAGGCGCTCGATGAGCGCCTGTCGCTGCGCCTTCCCGGTGGCGTAGGCGTGCACGCCCGCGACGGCCAGCGCGCCGCACACCAGCGTCGCGCCGACCGTCGCCGTCGCCAGACTTCCCATGACCCGGCTACCTCCGCTCCTCCGGGACCTGCCCGCCGTACGTCCCGTGGTCGTCGTGGGCGGGGTAGGTACCGTACGCCTCCTGGGGCGCGGCCCGGTCACCGGCGTACGGTCCGCCCTGGCCGCCCCGGCCGCCGTACGCGCCGTCCTGAGCGCCGTAGGCGCCGTACGGGCCGTCCTGGACCCCGTACGGGCCTTCCTGCGCGCCGTACGGGCCGGACTGCGCGGCCTGCGCGCGCGGCGCGTACCCCGTCTCCCGCACCGTCAGCTGCGCCCGGAGCGCCGCCACGCCGAACGCGGGCGGCACCGGCTCGCTCATCAGCCGCAGCCGCTGCGCCGTGCGCTCCGGCAGCGGGAAGTAGGTGAACGCCCCGCGCACCACCCGGTCGGCGCCCATCGGCTGGGCGTCGAAGCGGCAGACGGTGACGAGCCGGTAGTCCTCGTGCCCGTGGCTGTCCAGCAGCGCGATCTCGCTGATCCGCCGCGAGCCGTCCGCGTGCCGGACCAACTGCACGATGCAGTCCACGGCGCTGTTGATCTGGTCGTGCAGCGCCTCGTACGGAATCGAGACCTCCGACATGGACGCGAGCGTCTGGAGGCGCATCAGCGCGTCCTCGGCGCTGTTGGCGTGCACGGTGGCCAGCGAGCCGTCGTGGCCGGTGGACATGGCCTGGAGCATGTCCAGGGTCTCGCCGCCGCGCACCTCGCCGACGATGATGCGGTCGGGCCGCATGCGCAGCGAGTTGCGCACCAGGTCGCGGATGGTGATGCGGCCCTTGCCCTCGACGTTCGGCGGGCGGGACTCCAGCCGGATGACGTGCTCCTGCTGGAGCTGGAGTTCGGCGGCGTCCTCGACGGTGATGATGCGCTCGCCCTCCGGGATCAGCCCGGACAGGGCGTTGAGCAGCGTGGTCTTGCCGGAGCCGGTCGGCCCGGAGACCACGACGTTGAACTTGGCCCGCACCAGCGCCCCGAGCAGCACCAGCATCTGCTCGTCCAGCGTGCCCATGCCGATCAGCTCGGTCAGCGTGTACGCGCGCGGGAAGCGGCGGATGGTGAGGGTGGGGCCGGTCAGGGCCAGCGGCGGGATGATGACGTTGACGCGCTCGCCGGACGGCAGGCGGGCGTCGACCATCGGGTTCGACTCGTCCACGCGCCGGTTGACCGTGGAGACGATACGTTCGATGGTCTGCATGAGCTGCTCGGTGGACGCGAAGCGCACCGGCACCAGCTCGACCCGGCCCGCGCGCTCGATGAACACCTGGTCGGGGCCGTTGACCATGATCTCGGTGATCGACGCGTCCTCCAGCAGCGGCTCCAGCACGCCCAGGCCCAGCGCCTCGTCCACCACGCGGCGGATGAGCTGGGCGCGCTCGGCGGTGGACAGCACCGGGCCCTCGCGGCTGATGATGTGGCCGAGGACGCGTTCGAGGCGGGTGCGGCGCTCGGTGGCGGCGAGCGACGACATCTCCGCGAGGTCGATCTCCTCCAGCAGCTTGGTGCGGTAGACGGAGACCAGGTGGCCGTCCTCCCGGCCCTTGCCGGATCCCTCGGGTGCGGTGATGCGGGCCCGCAGGCTCATGCGCTCCTCCTCTCCGGTGACGGCTTCGTTCAGTGCATGCGGTTCAGTGCATGCGGTTCAGTGCATGCGGTTCAGTGCATGCGGTTCAGTGCATGCGGGTCAGTCGGCTCCGGCCGGCGGCAGGAGCTCCCAGTCGTGCGCGCAGGGCATGGTCGCACTGCGCCTGGCGGTGCCGAAGTGGGCGCCGGGGATGACGGACGGCAGGTGGACGGTCACCGTGGCCGTCACCTCGCCGCCGCCCTGGCACGGGCCGGACGCGTCGACGTCGGCCCGGCGGGCGACCCAGTCGCTCATCGCCGCGTATCCGGCCTGCGCCGGGCTGGTCCGCGCCTTGTCGAGCGCTGCGGTACGGGCGGCGGCGCGGGCCGCCGTGCCCGCCTGCTGCGCGGCGTACGCGGCGAGGCCGAGCTGGATGACGGCGAGGCCCACGAGCAGCAGCAGCGGTACGAAGCCGATCAGCTCGACGGACACCTGGCCCCGGTCGCGCGCCCCGCGCCGTACGGCCCGTACGGTCCGGCCCACCGTCACCGCCTCACTTCTCCACGGCCGCGCCCGCCGTGCCCCGTACGTGCCAGGGCAGGCTCACCGCGCCGGGGAACAGGACCGGTATGTCGACCGTCACGGTGGCCTTCCACACGCCGCCGTCCGGCGCGCAGGCGGCCGACGCCTGGCCCTGCCAGGAGCCGGGCAGCTCGCCCACCGCCGCGGCCCGGCAGGCCGCGCCGCCTCCGCCGTCGGTGGCGGCGGCGACCCGCGCGCCCTTGTCGGCGGAGTCCCCGGCCAGCGAGTAGGCGTAGCCCACCAGCGCGCACTGCCAGATGACGACGAGAATGCCGAGGATGACCGGCAGCAGGCCGGCGAACTCGACCGCCACCTGCCCGCGGTCGCCGCCCCGCCGCCGCAGGAACCGGCCGCCCGGCGCCGAGGGCACCTCGCGCAGTGCGTCGGGGCCGGTGTCCGCGGCCCGCCGGCCGGGGTTCCCGGCCGGGCCGGGCGGACCGCCGGGGTCCGGTTCGGGCGCGGCCGCTATGGCCCGGCGCCGCCGCAGGCCCGGCAGGGCGCGGTCGGCGGGGGGCGGGGGCGCGCCGCGCGCGGATCTGCTGCCGGGGTCGGCGGGTTCGACCAGGCCCAGCTCCCCGGCCAGGCCCCACAGCGCCTGCTTGACGACGGACCGGCTGTCCAGCTCGTGCATGCGGCCGGAGTCGACGGCGGGCTGGAGTTCCTTGAAGCTCGCGGGCACGGCGGTGCGCGCCACGCGCGTGCCGGTGGCCCGGCCGACGAGCGCGGGCTGGACCTCGGAGCTGCGGGTGTGCCGGTTGACGACGGTGACGGTCTCCTCGGCCTTGCGGATCTGGAGCCGGTCCCACAGCCGGATCATGCGCTTGGCGGCCCGTACGGCGACCACGTCGGGCGTCGTCACCAGCAGCGCGATGTCGGCGATCTCGACGGTGGCGGCGCTGGCGGAGGTCATCTGCGTGCCGCAGTCGACCACGACGACCTCGAAGCGGGAGCGCAGCACGCTGACGACCTGCCGGGCCGCCCGGTCGCCGACCTCCTCGCCGCGCTCGCCGTCGGCCGGCGCGAGCAGCAGCCCGAGGCCCGTGGAGTGGGTGAACAGCGCCTCTTGCAGCACGCGCGGGGAGATGTCGGTGATCTGCGCCAGGTCGGCGATGGACCGGCGGAACTGCACGTCGAGGTAGGAGGCCACGTCTCCGGACTGGAGGTCCATGTCGACCAGCGCGACGGTGCGGCCCGCGGCGCACGCGGCGAGCGCGAGCTGCACGGCGGTGACGGTGGTGCCCACGCCGCCCTTGGCGCCCGCGACGGCCACCAGCCTGCCGCCCGGGCCCGTGGCCAGCGCGTCGCCGCCGCCGAGGTGCCGCCGGACGCCGACGGCCCACTGGGCGGCGGCCTGGACGCGGCCGGCCAGCTCGTCGTACGACAGCGGGAGCGTGACGACGCCGCGGGCGCCGGCGTCCATGGCGGCCGAGTACAGCGCGGGCCCGGCGTCGGAGGTCACCAGCACCACGCCCACCGCGGGGAAGCGCAGCGCGATCTCGCGGATCAGCTCCAGCGCCGGGGCCGGGCCGATGCGCTCGTGGACGACGACGACCTCCGGCAGGTCCTCGACGGAGGCGGACGCGAGCGCGGCGAGCGTGTCGAGCAGGCGCGTGGAGTCGTGGGCGGGCGGCGCCGGCTCCGCGCTGGGGAGCTGGCTGAGCAGCCCGCCGACGGAGCGGGCGGCGTCGGGGTCGCCGACGGCCGGGAGGATTCTGATCGTCACCGTGGCACCGCCTCACTGGTCAGTTGTGGTCCTCGCGGACCGGCCGGGCCCGGCCGGTCCGAAGGGATTCGGGGTTTGTCTGGTTTCGACCGCGCCGGGCGGTCACTCGTTGTTGTCTGTCCGCCGGCCGGGCCGGTCAGTCATGGGTCGGTCGCCGAAATCCGCCGGAAGCCGTCGGAAGTCGGCCGGTTCGGGCCTGGCGGTCGCCGTCGGCCGTCGGCTTTCGGCCGGGGCCGGCGGCCGGGTGGCCGGGTGGCCGGAGTTCGGGTGGCTGGAGTTCGGTCGTGTCATGAGTCAGTGTCGCAGTGTCACCGGCGGTTCGGTGCGGCCCGGGTGTCCCGGGCTGCCCGTGCCCGGTGTCATCGGTCGCCGTCGAGGGTGTAGGTGCGGTCGCCGGGCGGGATGGGCGCGGTGTCGCCCGGCGCGACGAGGGCCAGCCGTACGTGGGCGGCGAAGGACTCGGCGTACGCGACGCGCTGGGCGTCCCGGGTGCCCAGCGCGAACGTGATGGGCACCGCCTGGTCCTCGCGGCGGTTTCCGTCCTGGTCCGCTTGCAGGGCGGTGAGCCTGCCGACGTCGATGACCTGCGCGTCGGCGACGATGATCCGCGACACGGGTTTCTCGCCCTGCTGCTTTCCCTCGAAGGTGGCGAAGATGTTGACCCGCGCCCCGGGGCTGATCTTGCCCGCGACGCCGGTCTCGGCGTCGATCATGATGGCGATCTCCTGCTGGCCGGGTTGCAGGGCGGGCCGCTCGGCGATCATGTCCGTTTGCAACAGGGAGCCCTTGCGCAGTGGTGTGACGGCCACCTTGCCGCGCACCTGGGACAGGTCGGTCACGGCGGTGGACGGCAGCCAGCGCTCGGGCATCGAGACCTTCTGGAACTCGCCCGCGTCCAGCGCCCGGTAGGCCGGTACGTCCGCTCTGAGCTTGTACGCGGTCTTCTCGGGGCCGACCTTGGACTGGACGTCGTTGATGACGGTCAGCACTCCGACGAACGCGCCGATGGCGCACAGGACCGACAGGAGCAGCAGCAGGACTCCGCGGCGCTGGCGAGAATTCATGGGGCGGGCAACCTCGTTCGGGAACGTCTTGTCGAAGGGGCGGGGGCGGGCGGCGGCCCGGGGGTGGGTTCGGCTCCGGGGCGGCTCACCGGCTGGTCAGCGCGGGCCGCCCGGCGGGCGGGGCCAGCGAGCCGTCGCCGCGCGGCACCGGGGCGGAGCAGAAGGCGCAGCGGTCCCCGATGAGTTCGAAGCCGCACCAGCGGCACTCCTCCCTGCGGACGGAGGCCACGAGCTGGTAGAGCATGGACAGGTCCGGGATGGCGGCGGCGAACTCGGTCAGCTTGCCCGTGCCCCACCAGCGCGCCGACTCCGCGGGCAGCGCGGCCTCCTGCACGCCGCGCACCCGCCAGTCGCGGGCGAGGGCGGTGACCCAGTCGCCCTGCCCGCCCCGGCCGCCGGGCTGGCCGTGGGTGTGGCCGCGGGCGACGACGAGGTGGGTGGCGTAGCCGGGGCCCGGCAGCCGGGTCTCGCCGTCCGCCTTGACGATCTGCGGCGTGGGGTGCGCGAGCACGCCGAACTGCGCGCCGGGCACCCACGACTTGACGTGCGAGGTCAGCCCGACCGGCACCCGGTCGAGCCGGGCGACGCTGCCGAGCAGGGCGCCCGCGTGGATGTAGTGCGCCAGCAGCCGCGCGGAGCAGGCCAGGACGCCCGGGCTGAAGTCGGACACGGACAGCTGGCGCATCTGGCGGGCCAGCACCGCGACGGCCAGCGGCGGCAGCTCCATCGGCAGCAGTGCGATGCGGTCGCTCTCCAGCACCGAGCGGACGGTGTGCAGGCGCTGGACGAGCGGCGCGGGCGACGCGGCGGGGTAGAGGACGACGAGGTAGCCCTGCTGGTCGAGCAGGGCGGCGGTCTCGGCGAGCGCCGCGTCGAGGGACTGGCCGTCAGGGCCCTGGAACACGACGGCGGGCGGCGTCTGCCCGTCGGGCGGCGGAAGCACCAGCTCGCGGCTGGTCACTGCTATCGCGGTGGGCACGTCGGCTACCCCGTCTCACTTCGGCGCCGGGGAGAGCGGCGGCCGCAGGTCGATACTGCCCTGTGCTGGCACACCCGCGCGGTACGGCTGGTGCGCATCTGCACTGTATCCACGAACGCCGCGTGAGAGAACCGCCTCCAGAGGTACGCGCGGTCACGGAAGGGTGACGTGGACGGCACGCCGCTGACGCGGGGCGGCCGGGGGCTTGGGCGCCCCCGGCCGCCGGGTGCCGCGCGGGGCTGCGGTGCCGCGCGGCGGCGGGCCGTTCGGCGGCGCGGTACGCCGGGGCCGTGCGGCGGTGCTTCGCGCGGGGCCGCCGGTGCCGTACGAAAGACCCCGGGCCGTACGGCGCGGCGGGCGCGCCCAGGGCACCGGGAGCCCCGGGGCCGGGAGCCGGGCCCCGGGGGCCGGAGCGGAAGGCCGGGAGCCGGAGACCTTCGACCGGGACCCGGGAGAGCCGGAGGCCCGCACACCGGGACCCGTGGGAGCCGGGGAGCCGGCACCCGTGGGAGCCGGACCCCCGGGCAGCCGGGACCCGTCGGAGCCGGACCCCCGGGCAGCCGGGCTCAGTCCTCGCCGTACACGATGCCGTTGGCCCGGTCCAGCTCCGCCTGGGCCTCGGCCGGCAGCTCCGGGTCCCACTCCGAGGCGCGCGGCGGCTCGGGGCCGTCGGGCCCGACGCGGATGAGGCGTTCCACGCGCGTGACCCGGTAGCGGCGGCCGGCGACCTGGATCTCGTCGCGCCGCTTGGTCTCCATCCGCTTGGCGGCCCGCTCGAAGCGCTCGACGGTCTCGTCGTCCAGCTTCTGGGTGCGCGGCGCGACGACGCGGAAGTAGGTGACCAGGGTGTCCCGGATGGCCTGCGGCGTCTCGGCGCCCGCGGTCAGCGGGCTCCAGTCGCCGTCGTGGAACTCGGAGACGCAGTACACGGGCGGCAGCAGCACCCCGCCCGGGTGGGTCCGCAGCGCGCGCAGCGAGTCGCGGTGGGCGTCCGGGGGGACGGCGGCGGCGGGGTAGACGAAGCCCAGCAGGTCGATCTTGAGAATGCCCTCGGACAGCCCGGTGGCGGCCGCCGGGTCGATGAGGAAGCCCCGGGTGCGGCGGGCCCCCTGGTGCCCCTTGCCGATCGGCATCGGGTCCGGGTCGCTGGGGCGCGGCGGCTCGGGCCCGTCGGGGCCCATCCGGATGAACATGTCGCCGCGGACCACGCGGAACCGACGGTCCCGGACGGTCAGCTCGTTGAGCTTCTCCCAGTCCATCCGCTTGGCCCCGGCCAGCCACGCCTGCCGGGCCTCCTCGTCGCCGGCGTCCTCGGCCGCCTTGGCGCGCATCCGGCACTGGTAGGCCAGCGAGTCGCGGCTGCCCTGCGGGTTGCCCTCGTCGCAGCTGACGACCCGCCAGCGGCCGTCGATCTCCTGCTCGACGAGTGCGAACATCGGTCCGCGCCCCATGATGGTGGGATAGGACTCCCTGGCCCGCCAGGCCTCGGTGTCGGCGATGACCGCCACCGGGTCGTCGAACCGCGCCATGCTGATGACGCGGTGCGGTTCGGGGAGTTCCACTTCGTCCTCGCTCATGGGGCACATGGTGCTCCCACGGCAGGCGCCGCGCAGCGGAATCCCGGCACGAGACGCTGTCGGGCCGTCACTTTCCGTAAACCGCCCGCGTGAAGCCGTCCCGTACGGCACAATGCGCGCCCCGGCCCGGTGCGTGGCGGCCGGGGCGCGCAGGTCACGCGCGGCGGACGACTGTCACGGCCTGGGCAGCGCGCAGCCGGGCCGGGTCAGGTCGACCAGGTTGCCGGGCGCGAGGCAGGGCACGATGCCGTACGTCTCCTCGGCGTAGGCGATGCCGGGCCGTACGGTCACCTGTCCGGACTCGTCCACCTCGCAGGGGTTGTTGAGCGTGCAGCGCTCACCGTCCTCGTTGCGGGTGTTGTTGACGGCGACGACCTTGCCGGTGGCGGGGTCGAGCACGGGCGAGCCGGAGGTGCCGCCGATGGTGTCGCAGGCGGCGGTGTAGCGGACGGCGTCCTTCCAGGTCCAGTCGCCCTCCTTGAGCCGGTAGGCGAAGCCGTCCACGGCGCAGGAGTAGATCCGCTTCCAGTAGCCGGAGACCACGCTGATGGCGGTCCCCTGGACGGGGTGGTCGGCGGACAGCGGGAGGGCGGCTATGCCGTAGCGCTGCCGGATCTGCGCGTAGGTCGAGCCGAGCTGGTAGAGCGAGACGTCGGTGTCGGTCATGGTCGCGTACGCCACCTTGGTGGCCCGTACGGTGCCGGCTGAGCCACCCGAGCGATTCAGGAGGGTGAAGCTGCGGGTGGACGAGCGGCCGACGACCACCTCGCCGGGGCCGAGGAAGCCGGACTCCAGGCAGTGGCCGTTGGACAGCACGAGCGCGGGGTCGCCGTCGGCCGCGCCGGGGGGCCGGACGAGGGAGCCGGAGCAGTTGTTGAGCGCCACGGTGCCGGCGAAGTCGACCGCCGTGGCCGTGGCCTGCCGTGGAGCGGCGGCGGCGCGCTGCTGAGCGGCGGCCGGAGCGGACGAGGGGGCGGCGGGAGCGGCGGCGGCCGGGGCGGCGCCGGTGCCCAGCGTGGCCGCTCCTGCCAGCAGGAGGGCAGGGAGCACGCCGAGGAAAGGTCTGTTCACGTGGGGGGTCCTCTCCATGATTAAAAATGATGACATGACTGGCTCTGCGCAGTTTTCGCCCTTGACCGTGTCATGCCCATGGTCGAAGACTGCCCTCAGCAGTCGCTCACCTCAACCCCCACAGGAGATGTCATGCGACTCCGCGCACGAGGCGGACGGGTCACCGCCCTCGCCGCCCTGCTGGCCCTCTCCCTGGCCGCTCCCGTCGGGGCGCGGGCCCACGGGCCGTCCCCCGACCCGGGCCCCTCGGCGAGCACCCGCAAGTCCCCACCCCGGACGGAGCAGGTCCCGCGGCAGTACGAGGTGCCGGGCGTGACCACCGTCGCGGGCCGCACCGAGCTGGGCGCCACCGGCGTGTCGGTGGACGAGGCGGGCCCGCGCAAGCTCGTCATCACCGCGGACCCCGCGCAGGCCAAGAGGCTGCGCGACCTGGGCTACCGGCTCAACGCCCTGCCCGGCCCGCCCGACCGCGCCGACGGCGCGACCAAGCCCTTCGACTTCCCGGCCGCCGACGCCAAGTACCACAACCACGCCGAGGCCACCGCCGAGATCGACGCCGCCGTGGCCGCGTACCCGGACCTGGTCGCCAAGCGGGTGATCGGCAAGTCCCACGAGGGCCGCGACATCGTCGCGCTGAAGATCAGCGACAACGTGGGTACGGACGAGGCCGAGCCGGAGGTGCTGTTCACCCACCATCAGCACGCGCGTGAGCACCTGACCGTGGAGATGGCGCTGTACCTGCTGCGCACGTTCACCACGGGCTACGCCACCGATCCGCGGATCTCCGGCCTGGTCGACAGCCGCGAGATCTGGATCATCCCGGACCTGAACCCGGACGGCGGCGAGTACGACATCGCCACCGGCTCCTACCGCAGCTGGCGCAAGAACCGCCAGCCGAACTCGGGCTCCTCCTACGTCGGAACCGACCTGAACCGCAACTGGGGCTACAAGTGGGGCTGCTGCGGCGGCTCCTCCAGCTCCAAGGGCTCCGAGACCTACCGGGGCACCGCGCCGGAGTCCGCGCCGGAGGTCAAGGTCGTCTCCGACTTCGTACGCGGCCGGGTGGTGGACGGCAAGCAGCAGATCAGGGCGTCCATCGACTTCCACACCTACAGCGAGCTGGTCATGTGGCCGTTCGGCTACACCACGGCGGACACCGCGACCGGCATGACCAAGGACGACCACGACGCGTTCGTGGCCGTCGGCAAGAAGATGGCCGCCAGCAACGGCTACACCCCGCAGCAGGACAGCGAGCTGTACATCACCGACGGCGCCATCGACGACTGGCTGTGGGGCGCTCAGAAGATCTTCGCGTTCACCTTCGAGATGTACCCGTCGTCCAGCTCGGACGGCGGCTTCTACCCGCCTGACGAGGTGATCGACCGGGAGACGAGCCGCAACAAGGACGCGGTGCTGCAACTTCTGGAGAACGCGGACTGCATGTACCGGTCGATCGGCAAGGAGTCGCAGTACTGCGCGGAGGCAGGTACGGGGACCGGCTCCGGAGCCGGAACCGGGACGGGAACCGGGACGGACACCGGCACCGGGACCGGGGCTGGCACCGGGACCGGCACGGGAACCGGCACCGAAACCGGGAGCGGCACAGGCACAGGGACCGGCACCGGCGGCGGGACGGACCCGGGCACCGCCCCCAGTCCCGGAGCCACCGCGAGCGCCGCCCCGCGCCGCCGCTGACGCCCTGGCGGGAACCGCGCGCCCCGGGACGCCCGTACGCCCCGGGGCGCGCCCAGCCGCGCCCCGGGCACCCCTCAGCCCTTCCGGACCAGCGGCAGGAAGACCAGGTCCACGATCTCCGGAATGCCCGCCTCGGCCGCCTCGATGCCGAAGACCAGGTAGTCGTGGCGCAGCAGGCTGACCGGCAGGGCCGCGATCCGCGGCGGCACGTCCCCGCCCGGCACCTCGCCGCGCAGCGCCGCCCGCTCCACCATCGCGCGCACCCGTTCGGCCAGCGCGACGGCCGCTTCGTGCTCGTGCAGGCGCGCGTACAGCCCGGGGTCGCGCAGCGTCTCGGCGGTCAGGCTGGCCATGACGTCGCTCGGCACACCGCGCAGCCGCTCGGCGATCTGGCGCAGGAACGTGATCACGTCCGCCCGCAGCTCCCCGGTGTCGGGCGGGTCGGGCAGCGCCGCCAGGTTGCGCACGAGCGCGTCCAGCAGCAGGGCCGACTGCCGGGGCCAGCGGCGGTAGAGCACGGGCTTGCTGGTGCCCGCGCGAGCCGCGATGCCCGCCATGGTGGTCTTGTCGTAGCCCACCTCGATCAGTTCCGCCCAGGCGGCGTCGAGGATGGCCTGCTGGAGTTCCGCGCCTCTGCGGCGCGTGACCCGGCGCTCACCGCCTGACGTCATTCAAGGTCCTCTCCGGCCGTCACTTGCCTCCACCACCGGAGCACACTAGCCTTCCGGTAAGATACTTCGAGTTTCTTAACGAACCGAGAGGTCCAGCCCCCCATGCCCGATTCCGCACCACCCGTAGCGGAAAATCCGGCTTTCCCGATGGCCCGCGCGTGCCCCTTCAGCCCGCCTCCGGCGTACGCCCGGCTGACCGCCGAGGAGCCGGTGTCCCGGGTCACGCTCCAGGACGGCAGGCCCGCCTGGCTGATCACCCGTCACGACACCGCCCGCCGCCTGCTGGTCGACCCCCGGGTCAGCTCCGACCGCGCCGACCCCGGCTTTCCCGAGGTCGTCCCCGGCATCCGGGCCATGGCCCAGCTCGGCCGCGGCTTCCTGCTCCTGATGGACCAGCCGGAGCACACCGTCCACCGGCGCCTGATCACCGGCGAGTTCACCCTCAAGCGGGTGCGCGCCATGCGGCCGCGCATTCAGGAGATCGTGGACGAGCACGTCACGGCCCTGCTGGCGGCCCCGGACCGCACGGCGGACCTCGTGGAGACGCTGGCCATGCCCGTGCCGTCGCTGGTCATCTGCGACCTGCTCGGCGTCCCGTACGGCGACCACCCGTTCTTCCAGCGCTGCACCAACGCGCTGGTCAAGCGCACGGGCACCGACACCGACGGCGTCGCCGCGTTCGCCGCGCTGCGCGAATACCTCGGCGAGCTGGTCACCGCGAAGGACCACGACCCGGGCGAGGACCTGCTCAGCAGGCTGGTGGTCCGCTACCGCCAGGAGGGTCTGTACGACCACGAACTGCTCACCGGCATCGCCATGCTCCAGCTCATCGCGGGCATCGAGACGACGGCGAACATGATCCCGCTCGGCGTCGCCGCCCTGCTCCGCCACCCCGGCCAGCTCGCCGACCTGCGGGCCGACCCGGACCTCATGCCCGGCGCCGTGGACGAACTGCTGCGCTACTTCGGCATCGCGGACATGGCCGTCACGCGCGTGGCGGCGGAGGACATCGAGATCGACGGCACGCTCATCCGTAAGGGCGACGGCATCGTCACCGCCGTCGCGGCCGTCAACCACGACGAGCGGGTCTTCCCCGACCCCGGCGCGCTCGACATACGCCGCGACGCCCGCCAGCACATGGGCTTCGGCCACGGCATCCACCTGTGCCTGGGCGCCAACCTGGCCCGCCTGGAGCTGGAGATCGTCTGGAACACCCTGTTCGCCCGCGCCCCCGGCCTGCGCCTCGCGGTGCCGGAGCGGGAGCTGCCGTTCAAGACGGACGACAGCGTGTACGGCCTGCACCGGCTGGACGTGACCTGGTGACGACCGCACCAGGCCGCACCGGCCGCCTGCACGTCGAGATCGACCCGGACCTGTGCTGCGCCTCCGGCCAGTGCGCCATCACCGCACCGGACGTCTTCGACCAGGACGTGTCGGAGGGCGTGGTGCTGCTGCTCCAGCCGGAACCGCCCCGCGCGGCGTACGACGCCGTACGCCGGGCAGCGCGGGCCTGTCCGGCCCAGGCCATCACTGTGGCCGACATCTGACCCCCCTCCCGGAGCCACGGGGGTGCTTCGGGGACGGGGCACCAGGGGCCGTTCCCTCGGCGGAGGGAACGGCCCCCTTTCTGCGCTGGAGGTCCGGAGCGGCCGGGCGGACGGAGTGCGCCCGGCCTCGGGAACGCGCCACGCGCCCGCGCCCACATGTGGCCGGCCAGCGGCCGGGGGCCGCGCGACACGCCAGACCGATAAACTAAAAGGTAGTTGCAACTACCTCCTTCGTGTGTTGAAGTAGGCATGCCAGTTCAGGCCGCGACTGTGGGGGAGCGCGGGACTCAGGACTCTCTCGCAGCGCATCGTCGCACGAACGGAGTTCCCTGTGACTCGCTCACTGTTTCGCCGCTTTGCGAGACGAAATGCCCTGACCCTGACGGCTGTTTCTGCGGCCGCCGCAATGGTATGCGCCACCCCCGCCGTGGCCGGTGCGGTGTCGCCCTCTTCGAGGACCGCACTTCCCAAAGCCATCTCTGCCACCGTCGACAACTCACCGCAGGACGTACGCGCACACTGGACTCCCGAGCGAATACGAGACGCTGCCGCCCACCCGATGCCAATTCCTGCCGTTCCGTCGAGGCCGGAACGAAGGGACCGGCAGCCGGACGACTCGCCAACGAATGGCGACCGTTTATCCGTGTCGGCTTCGGCCGTTCCGCCCAAGATGAAGCTGCCGACATCCACTTCGGGTGTCATGGGGCCGCGGATCACAGCGGACGTCTCCCGCTCAAAGCGGGTCTCCAATCCCAAGTCCTGGCCCACCAGGGACGTCGGACTTCTCGTATACGACGTGGACTCCCAGCACTCGGCTTCATGCAGCGCCACCGTGATCGTCTCCGACACCAAGAACGCGGTGTGGACTGCGGCACACTGCCTGCACAAGGGCTCGGGCGGGCGGAACGGCTTCTTCAAGAACTTCGCCTTCATCCCCTCCTACCAGTCCAACGACCTGCCCTGGGGGGTCTGGACCGCCAGGAGGGTCATCGTCACCGACACGTGGGCCAATGACGGCGACTTCGACGACAACGACCTCGGCGCCCTGGTTCTGAACCGCGACAGCCGGTACGGCAACATTCAGGACGCCATCGGCGCGTGGGGGTACAGGTTCGACGGCGGTACGGCCCACTCCAACACCTATTCGTACGGCTATCCCGCCGACGGCTACAACCGGCCTCAATCGGATTTCGACGGCGAACACCTGATGTACTGCCAGGGGAAGACTGTCGACGCCGACAACCTCAACCCGAGTGACGACCGGCTGAGGATGGACTGCGACATGGGTCACGGCGCCAGTGGCGGCCCGATGGCGACTGGCGTCCCGGACAGTCCCAAGATCGTCGGCTCGAACAGCCACCGCCGTGCCGACAGTCACCATCACTGGGTCGACAACCACCTGTTCTCCTCGAACCATGGGAGAGAAGCCGTCGCCGTGATCAGGCTGGTCGACAACTGACCCGCGGCTGGACGGCCTCGCACCGGCAGTGAGAACCCGGAAGTGAAAAGGGCCCGCCTCAACCGAGGCGGGCCCTGACGACTGCGCTACCTGGCTTTGACTTCGCCCATCCGACCGTTGTTCACGGCTTCTTTGATGCGCTCGGGAGTCCAGTGCTGCCGTGCCTGCTCGGGCGACAACCCGTTGTCCTGCTGCACTATGACGCCGACGTCTTCGTTGCCGTCGCTTCCGTCGTCACCGCCCTTGGCGGCAGCCGTGCTGCCGACGATCGCCAGCGCCACCGCTCCGGCGACCACCAGAGCGGTGCCGACGCGCTTTCCCGACAGAAGCGGCCCCCGAGGGGCTGCGCTCCCGGCCCGCTTGCCCATGGCCCTCTCTCCGTTCTCTGGCTGAACGTGACGCTCTTTAGATGCCTGATGCAACAGTAGCCGGACACTCGTCCTGCGGCGAGGTGTGCCCAGAGCGGGCGGGTTGCCGACTCCTGATGCGACGGCGAAGCCCTTGGCGCCAGTCCGTGAGCCATGGCATGGCCCTGCACCCGGTCGCCGCCCTCCACCAGTTCCAGGGCGATTCGATTGGACGTTCGCGGTCGAGGGGCCGTTCCCTCGGCGGAGGGAACGGCCCCACTTTGCTGTGACGGCCCGGTCAGCCGGCCGGGTGGTGGTCGATACGGCCCGTACGGACCCCGAGGACGAACGACGACCACGCGGCGGCGGGCACGACCAGGGCCGGACCCGACTTGTCCTTCGAGTCCCGGACGCCGACCTCGGAGCGCAGGTCCGCGACCTCCACACAAACTTGCCCTTGCTCGTTGCTGTAGGAGGACTTGAACCAGGCGCCCTCGGGGGCGACGTCCGGGGCGGTGCGAGGCGTGTTGATGACTACTCCAAATCTCGTGCTAGTGCGGTCAGGAAACCGGCCGTCTCGGCCGGGGCCAGAGCCCCCTCGCGCATGGCGTCGAACCTCCGGCTGTACTTCCGAACCTCCCGAGCCCCGTCCGTCAGGGTGGTCGTGCCCGGAACGTCCACCTGGACCACGGGGGCGACCACGCCCCCGAAGTCCAGGACGTTGAAGTTGTGGTCGAAGCGGTAGGTGGCCAGCGCGTCCGGGAGGATCTGGACCGTGACGTTGTCGAGCTTGTTCAGCTCGATGATCTCGCCGTACTGCCGACGCATGACCTCCGACCCCCCGACCCGGCGGCGCACCGCCGCCTCGTCGAGGATCACCCGCAGCTCCAGCGGGCTGTCCTCGCGGAGGATCACCTTCTTCCGCTCCACGCGGAGCTGGATGTGGTCCTCCACGAACTCGGTCGTCGTCTCCTCGACCGGCTTGGCCGTGGTGAACTGCGCCCGCGCGTACTCCTCGGTCTGGAGCAGCCCGAAGACGACGCCGGGCCGCCAGGCGCGGATGCTGCGCGCGTCCGACTCCAGCCCGACGTACATCGGCATGCCGGACGGCATCACGTTGCGGTACGGGGTCCACCAGTCGTTGCTGAGCGAGTCGCGGTGCAGCCGCAGCAGGCTCTCCCGGTCGTCCACGTCGGTGACGCCGTACCGGTCGAGCAGGTCCTCCAGGTCCCGCACGCGCGGGAGAGCGTTGTGCCCGGTCTCCACGCGGCTGAGCTTGGTCTCGGAGAACCCGAGCCCCTGCGCCGCCATCTGGAGCGTCAGGTCCTCCTTCTCCCGCAGGCGGCGCAGCTCCTTCCCCAACTCACGCCGCAGGAACGTCGCTCCTCGTCGTGCTGGCATCTGATGGTCCCTCCCGTGCCTCTGTCCGGCTCCGGCACGTTCGTGTGCCGAGTCTGCCATCTCCTGTCCCCCTTCCAACAGCCCCTGTTCGCGCCGGGGCATGTGCCAATTTCTCCTTACTCAGAAGTTGGCTTGCGTTTGAAATCCCCCGTGAGCGAAGGTAGTTCACGGCACATCGGGACCGGATGTCAATGGCCACCGAGAAAGTGACCCGATTCCGGCCAGGCACCTTTGTGCTGCCAACTCCTCGTCGGGCGAGAGGCAGTTCCATGTCCGTTGCCGTTGCGGCGCCGAAGCGCATGTGCGCCGCGGTCTCCGCCGATCCCAAATACGTTCGAAAACTGCGTCGAACGGGCGTCGCCTGCCTCGTCGGATGGGGCCTGGTCGAACGTGTGGACGTTTCGGTGGTGGCGCTGCTGATCAGCGAAATGGCGACCAACGCAATCGTTCACACGTGCGGAAAAACGGTGAGCCTTTCGCTCTCGTACGCCGAGGGAGACGGCGAGATCCGTATCGAGGTGCGGGACGGCACGCCGGGCCGGAGGCCCCGGCTGCTCGCGCCGGACGACGACCAGGAGCACGGGCGGGGCGTGCTCATCGTCGCGGCGCTCGCCAGGAGTTGGGGCACCGGGGAGGAGGGCGCGTGCACGTGGTGCACGGTCCCGGTGGCCGACCCGCCCTCGGTGCCCGCCTGCGCGCGCCGCGCCCTCCCTCCCGCCGAGTCCGGACCCGGCTCCGGGCGCGGGACCGGGAGCGGGACGGCCACCGGGACCACGAACTCCACCTATCGGAAGGACAGCATGCGCGAGCACGACGTCATCACCGTGGCGTGTTGGGACTTCGAGAACGACAGCGCCCCGGACGGAAAGAACTGGCATCTCGCGCACGAATTGCTGGCCGACCACCAGCCCGACATCTTTCTGCGCCAGGGAATGACCCACGGCCGCACGATGGGCGGGCGGCGGCTGCGGGTGTCGGAGGACCTGCTGGGAATGCGCGGCGCACTGTCGGCTCCGAACCGGAACGCGGTGGCGTACCGGGACATCGCGACGGCCGTGTTCGTACGGCCGGAGGTGTTCCGAATTCTGGCGGTGTACCCGGTGGCCAAGCCGTGGTGGCTGCATCCGGCGCACGTGGTGCTGCGGTTCGGGGAATGCCCGACGCCGCTGAACGTGGTCTCGTTCAGCCTGTGCGGATTCGACCCGCACACCCGGGAGAGCGAGGCGCGGTGGCTGACCACGCTGGCGGAGCCGGGCGCGGTCACGCTCGCGGGCGGGAACACCAACTCCTATCCGTACCGGCCGGAGCCGGTGGAACTGCCCGACTGGGCCCAGGTGACCGACCTCGCGCACGAGTGCGGGCGCACGGTGCGCACCCGGGACGGGTGGATCGCCGACACCCGGCCGGACGAGGTGCTGGCCATGGCGGGCTACCGGGACCTGGCGCGCGACCTGTGCGCCAGGATCGGCCGGTCGAAGGCGCTGGCGCCCACGGCGGGGTTCCGGGGTCTGGGGCGGGGCGGGCCGGAGCGGGTGGACCGGGTGTACGGGGTGGGGCTGTCCGAGGTCGTGACGAGCGTCGAGGTCGTCAACACGCACCAGACCCGCGAGGTCTCCGACCACGCCCTGGTGCTCGTACGGCTGCACCGGGCCCGGCTGGCGGCCCGGCTGGGCGCGGAGCAGGCCCAGGCGGCGTAGGCGACGCCCCTGCGGGGAGCACCCGGGTCCCGCCCAGTGCGCCAGGCGCGCCGCCGCCCCACCCGGAACCGGGGCGGGCCCTGGCCGCCGGGGATCGCCCCGGCGGGGGCCGGGCACTCTCCCCAGCCCGCTCCGGCCTCTCCGGGCGGCAGCGGGCGTCGCCGCGCAGGCGGCCCGGGGCGGGCGGCAGCACGCGAGCAGCCTCGGGCGGACGGCGGCAGACGAGCGGCCCGGGGCCCGGGCG
>NZ_JAVSCF010000050.1:0-28541 GCF_031932565.1 Streptomyces sp. B1866 | reverse complement strand
ACCAGGTCAGACCTTAAAGAACAAGCTCAGCAGCCGGGCGGCCGGGCTGGATTGGTCATCGTGGGCGGGCCGGGTTCGCTCAGCGTGGGGGCGGGCCGGGCGTTCAGCGCGCGCGGCCCGAGCGCGCGGCCCGGGCGATGGCGACCACCGCCTTCTCCAGTGCGAACTCCGGATCGTCACCTCCTCCTTTGACGCCCGCGTCGGCCTCGGCGACAGCGCGCAGGGCCGCCGCGACCCCGTCCGCCGACCAGCCGCGCATCTGCTGCCGCACCCGGTCGATCTTCCAGGGCGGCATGCCCAGCTCGCGTGCCAGGTCGCCGGGCCGGGCGCCGCGCGGCGCGGCGGCGAGCTTGCCTATGGCGCGCACGCCCTGGGCGAGGGCGCTGGTGATGAGCACCGGTGCCACGCCCGTGGCCACGGCCCACCGGAGCGCCTCCAGCGCCTCGGCGGTGCGCCCCTCCACGGCGCGGTCGGCGACGGTGAAGCTGGACGCCTCTGCGCGGCCGGTGTAGTAGCGGGCGACGACGGCCTCGTCGATCGTGCCCTCGACGTCGGCGGCGAGCTGGGCACAGGCGCTGGCCAACTCGCGCAGGTCACTGCCGATGGCGTCGACCAGGGCCTGGCATGCCTCGGGCGTCGCGGAGCGGCCGACGGTGCGGAACTCGGCGCGCGCGAAGGCCAGGCGGTCGGCGGGCTTGGTCATCTTCGGACACGCCACCTCGCGCGCCCCGGCCTTGCGGGCCGCGTCGAGCAGCGCCTTCCCCTTGGCCTGACCGGCGTGCAGCAGCACCAGGGTGATCTCCTCGGCTGGCGCGGCGAAGTACTCCTTGACCTCCTTGACCGCGTCGGCCGACACGTCCTGCGCGTCGCGCACCACGACCACCTTGCGCTCGGCGAAAAGGGACGGGCTGGTCAGCTCGGCGAGCGTGCCGGGCCGCAGGGCGTCGGGGGTCAGCTCGCGCACGTCGGTGTCGGGGTCGGCCGCGCGGGCCGCCAGCACGACCTGCCGCACGGCGCGGTCGAGCAGCAGGTCCTCCTGGCCCACGGCGAGAGTCACGGGGGCGAGCGGGTCGTCGGTCGTCGTCTTCCTGGCCATCGCGGTCCAGCATCCCACGGGCCGCTGACAGGCCCGCCCGGCGCGGACCGCCGCTGGGCCCGCGCGGCCGCTGTCCGACAATGGCCGGGTGACCGATGGACGAGGGAACGGCGGGCGGCACGTCCTGGTGCTTCCGGACCGCGACGCGGCGCAGGAGGCGGCCCGCCTGCTGGTGGAGCGCTTCGGTGCCGAGCAGGAGCCGGAGCTGGTGCGGGACGCGCTGGCCGGCGAGGACGACGCCGAGGACGCACAGTGGCTGGTGGTGGTCGAGGACCCGGAGGGGCGGCTGGACGAGGGCGCGCTCGACGCGTTCGCCGCCGGGTACGAGGGCTGGCTGGAGCGGGACTGACGGCGGCGGCCCCGGCGGCGCCCCGCCGACCTTCCGCCCCGGGCCACGGCCGCGAGCCTCGGCCCCGTCACCGCGACCGGGCCGTCGGTGTCGGTGCGCAGCACCACGGCGCCCTGGGCCCGGAGGGCGGCGACCGTCCACGGCGCCGGATGCCCGTACGGATTGTCCGCGCCGCAGGAGATGACGGCCAGGCGGGGGCGCAGGCGACGCGGCAGCCACGGCTCCTGGTGGGCCGAGCCGTGGTGGGCGACCTTGAGCACGTCCACATCGGACAGCTCCGGATGGGCGGTCAGCAGGGCCCGCTGCGCCGGGGGTTCGAGGTCGCCCAGGAGCAGGAAGGTCAGGCCCGCCGTGCGCACCAGGAGGGTGACGCTCGCGTCGTTCGGCCCGTCGGCCGCCGACCAGCCGACCGCTCCGGCCGCCGGCGGCCACAGCACCTCCCATGACAGGGCTCCGGTCCGGCCCCGCTCCCCCGGCTGGGCGGCGGCAACCGGGATGTGCGCGGCCGCGGCTGCGCGGCGTACGAACGCCGCCTCGCCACGGGGCTGCTCCAGCACGGTCGTCTCCACCGCGCCCACCGCCCGTCCGCGCAGCACGCCCGGCAGCCCGGCCACGTGGTCGGCGTGGAAGTGGGTGAGGACGAGCAGCGGCACCCGGTCGACGGCCAGTGCGCGCAGGCACCGGTCGACGGCCGCCGGCTCCGGCCCGGCGTCCACGACGACGGCCGAGCCGCGCCCGGCGGACAGGACGAGCGCGTCCCCCTGCCCGACGTCGCAGGCCACCATCCGCCAGCCGGGCGGCGGCCAGCCGGTGACCACCCGCGCCAGCGGTGCCGGGCGGACGACCGCGAGCAGCACGGCGAACGCGCAGGCCACGCACGCCCACCGGTGCCGCGCCAGGCGGCGGCCCGCCCATATGGCGGCGGCGGTCGCGGCAGCCATCAGCAGCCCGCCCCACCAGCCGCCGGGCCAGCCCACCGCCGCGCCGGGCAGCCCGGCTCCGAAGCGGGCCACCGCGGCGAGCCAGGCCGCGGGCCACCCGGCCAGCCAGGCCAGGCACCGGGCGGCCGGGAGGGCGATCGGGGCCGCCGCGAGAGCGGCGAAGCCCAGTACGGTGGCGGGGCCGACCGCTGCCTCGGCGAGCAGGTTGCACGGGACGGCCACCAGGCTCACGCGCGCCGTCATGACCACGATGACCGGCGCGCACACCGCCTGGGCCGCGGCGGCGGCCGCCAGCGCCTCGGCGAGGCGCGGAGGGACCAGGCGCCGCCGCAGGGCCGCGCTCCAGCGCGGCGCGACGGTCAGCAGCGCGCCCGTGGCCAGCACCGAGAGCAGGAACCCGTAACCGCGGGCGAGCCACGGGTCGTAGAGCACGAGGGCGAGCACCGCCGCGGCCAGGGCGGGCAGCAGGGAGCGGCGGCGTCCGGTGGCCAGGGCCAGCAGGGTGATCAGCCCGCAGGCGGCGGCGCGCAGGACGCTGGGGTCGGGGCGGCAGACGAGCACGAACGCGAGCGTGAGCGCGCCGCCGAGCACGGCGGTCGCCCGCAGCGGGATGCCGAGCCTGGCGGCGAGACCGCGCCGCTCCGCCCGGGCGGCGAGGTGGGACGGCCCGATGAGCAGCGCGAGCACCAGTGTCAGATTGCTTCCCGAGACGGCGAGCAGGTGCGACAGGTCCGTGGTCCGGAACGCCTCGTACAACTCCGGTGAGACCCGGGAGGTGTCCCCGACGACCAGCCCGGGCAGCAGCGCACGCGCGTCGGGCGGCAGATCCTCGGACGCGGCGCGCAGACCGGCGCGCAACCGTCCGGCCACGCGCTGGTGCGCCGCGGGCTCGCCGGTGCGCCGTGGCGGCCCGCCGCCGTCGGCACGCAGCACCGCCGCGATGCGGTCGCCGTCGCGCAGCGGCGGGACCAAGCGGCCGGACACCCGCAGCCGGGTGGTGGGCAGCAGCCGAAGCCAGTCCGCCTCGGCGCCGGGCCGGGGATGGGCGGTGACCAGCACGGGCGCACGCGTGGCGGTCACCGTGCCGTCGGCGGCGGTGACCTGGGTGGCCTCGGCCTCGAATACCACGGTCGTCGGCGCCGCCGCCGCTCCGCGCACCCGTGGCAGGGCCCGCCGCGGGTCGTCCGTGACTGTCACCGCCACGGTGGCGACCGCGCGCTCCCGGGTCAGCGCGGGCAGCGGGCCGCGGTGCACGTCGGCCGCGTGCAACGCGGCCACGGCCGCCGCGGCGGCGGCGCTGAGCAGGCTTGCGGCGACGGTCACGACCGCGGTGGCCCGTCTCCGCCGCGCGCCGTCCGGCCCGCCGCCCGCCGCTGCCGTCGGCGGTTCGGAGGGGTCGCCGGGGGATCTGCCCCCGGTCTTGCCGGGGCGGCGCGGCCCGTCGCGACCGGCGCCGGAATCGGGTGTGCCGGGGGTCTCGCGGGCTTCTTCCCACCGATCCGGTCGGTGGCCGCCCCGGCGGCCCCGGGGCCCGCGGCGGCCTGGCAGGCCCACCGCGCACAGCAGGACCGCGAGCGCCGCACCCGCCCCGGCGCAGGCGGCGGCCGTCCGGCCGGGCGCGCCGAGGGCCAGCGCCGCCGCGGCCCAGGCGGACAGGGCGGGCGGCACCAGCCGGAGGTCGGGCGGGCCCTCCTGGCGTGGGTTGGACGCGCCCAGCGGTGACGCGGCGGCGGCGTGCACGGGAGCGCGGGCGGACCGCGCGGACGGCGGCGTCACGGCCGGACCAGTGGCCGCAGGTCGGCGAACCGCCGCTCGCCGATTCCGGTGACCTCCCGCAGCTCGTCCACCGAGCGGAAGACACCGCCTCGCTGGGTGCGGTAGTTGATGATGTGCCGGGCCAGCACGGGGCCGACGCCGGGCAGGGCGTCGAGCTGTTCGGCGGTCGCCGAGCTGAGACTGACCGGTGTGCGGGACGCGGCGGCCCCACTGCCCGCCGCCCCGTCCTGCGGTGGAACGCCGGCCGGCTGGGCCGCGCCGCCGGGTGCGCCGCCCGCCGGGCCGCCGGCGGCAGGCGCGCCGACCACGATCTGCTCCCCGTCTGTGAGCACGCGCGCCTGGTTGAGCCCGGCGGTGTCCGCGCCCGGACGCGGTCCGCCCGCTGCCTTGAGCGCGTCGCCGACCCGCGTCCCGGCGGGCAGCCGGTACACGCCCGGCGACCGGACTCTGCCCGTCACGTCGACGACGACCGAGGGGCCGGCCCGGGGCGTGGGCCGCGCGCCGGACGGCGGTACGGCGCCGGGCCGCGGCCCGGCCTCCGGGGCCGCGGTCCGCGGGACGGTGCGGGCCGGAGGGCGCACGGTCTGGGGGCGGCCGGTCCAGAAGTGATGCGCCGCGAAGCCCGCCGCCACGAGCAGCACCACGGCCAGCGCGGCCAGCGTGCGCGGCTCGATGCCGCACCGGAGCTGGAGCCACAGCGGCAGCCGCTCGCGCAGGGCGAGCCACAGTCTGCCCGCGGCGCGTGAAGCGGGCCCGTCGGGGCCGGCGGAGAGGGGGGAGCCCGTCGAACCGGCGGGGTCGGCGGGGCCTTCGTCCGCCGAGAGCTCGCGGGGGCCGTCCGCTGCCGGGGCGGGCAGGGCCTTGACCGTGCTGCCGGCCGGGTCGGGCGGTGGGCCGCCGACCAGCGGCCCGGCCGGGCGGCCAGGGCGGACGGCGGAGACGGTCGGGTCTGTGCACGGTGACGGGCCGAGGAGGAGCGCCGCCGCGCGCTCACCGCGCCGTGACGCCGCGGTGGCACACGCCGCACCGCGCACGCCGCCACGCGGCTCGCCGCGCCGATGGCCGGGCGCGGCGCGGCGCGCCATGCGGCGACGGAGGACGGCTCCCGGGCCGGACGGCGGGCGGCGGACGGCGGACGGTCCGCGCCCGGGGCCGCTGGTTGCTGTGCGTGATCGTGATCCCATGCCGACCAACGGTAGGCGCGGTGGGCGGAACTTGCCGGGCCGCTCGGATTCCCGTGGAAAACCCCTGAGTTGTGGAAAAGTCCGCCACTCGAACGAGCGACCCGAGATCACTGGCGACGAACACTCACTCGGGCTATCGTTACAGTGAGTGACAACGGGGGAAGAAGAAGCAGGGGAGCAGGGAAGAATCAAGGGAGGGAAAAGATGACCACTGACCGATACGGGCGCGGCGCGACAGGGCGGGCGGGACCAGCGGCCCCGTCCGGCGTTTTACCGGGGCGACACGACCGCGCCCACCAGCCCTGGTCCGGTGTGCGCGCCGATCACCGCACCCACCTCGCTCACGTACAGTTCGGCGAGCCCCGGCACCCGTGCCCGCAGCCGCTCCGCCAGTTCCACGGCCCTTTCCTCCGCCGCGAGATGCTGCACGGCGATGTCCACCGGCCTCGGGCCCGCGGCCCGCTCCACCACGATCTCCTCCAGGCGCGCGATGGCCTTCGAGGCCGTGCGCACCTTCTCCCGCAACGCGATCCGTCCGCTGTCCAGTTGCAGCAGGGGCTTGACGGCGAGCGCCGAGCCGAGCAGTGCCTGTGCCGCGCCGATGCGCCCGCCGCGCCGCAGGTAGTCGAGGGTGTCGACGTAGAAGTAGGCCGAGGTGTCCGCGGCCCGCTTCTCCGCCGCGGCGACGGCCTCGTCCAGACTGCCTCCGCTGTCCGCCGTCTCGGCGGCCGCCAGGGCACAGAAGCCGAGCGCCATCGCGACCATGCCGCTGTCGACGACCCGCACCGGCACCCGCGCGTCCCGGGCCGCGAGCACCGCCGCGTCGTACGTGCCGGAGATCTCGGCCGACAGGTGCAGGGAGACCACCCCCGCCGCCCCGGCCTCGGCGGCCGCCTGGTAGGCGGCGGCGAACTTCTCGGGGCCCGGGCGGGACGTCGTCACGGACGTCCGCTTGCGCAGTGCCTGGGCGACCGACCGCGCCGAGACCTCCGTGCCCTCCTCCAGTGCCCGGTCGCCGAGCACCACCGTCAGCGGCACGGCGGTGATGCGATGCCGCTCCAGAGCTCGCTGAGGGAGGTACGCCGTTGAGTCGGTCACGATCGCGACATGGCGGGACATGACTGGGAGGTTATCGGGGGACGTACGGCACCGACAGCGCGCCCCCGCCCGAGTGCCCGTCGGCCGCTCCCCTGCGCGGCGCCTCGCCGCCACGCCGGGAGCCGGGCCACCGGCCACCACGCTCGGGAAACCTGGCCGCAAGGACCGGGACGGGCGGGGCCACCGAGTCAGCGGAACCCGTGGGCGGGCGGCTGAGAGGGTGCATGGATGGTCCTGGGACGCTCAGGGGGTGCCGTCGGGACGGGGCGACTTCTGCCAGAAGGGTGTCGCCTGCTGCCGGGGCGGGTCCGCGGGAGCGATCGAGGGCCGCGCCTCCGGCCGCGAACCGGGCCCGTCCTCCGGAGCCGCCCGGGAGCTGGCGGCCGCGTCGGAGTCCGGCTCGGGTTCCGAGCCCGCCTGGGCCGGTGCCGACGCGGACGGTCCCTGGGCGAGGCGGGGCCCGGGATCCGGGTCCGAGGTCCAGTGCCGCAGCGCCCCCGCCTCCAGCTCGATCTCACGGCTCAGGGCCTCCAGATCGCCGGCGGCGAACTGCTGTGCCCGGTCCTTCGCCGCCCACCGCAGCGACTCGGCCGAGCGCGTGATGCGCCGGGTGCGCTCGCGCAGCTCGGGCAGCCGGGCGGCTGTCCCGGCCCGGTCGGGTTCGCGCTCCAGCTGCCGCAGGTCGTCGTCCAGCTCATGGCCATGGGCGCTCAACCGCTCGAAGAGGCCCAGTGCCTCCGACAGGGACCGGTCCTCCGGAGCCGCCGCGCGCAGCGCCTCCTGCGTCGCCCGCATCGACTGCCGCAGCGACAGGCGCAGCTCGGCGAGTTCGCCGACCACTCCCGGCTGGGTCAGCTGCTTCGCCCGCAGCCTGGTGTCCTCGACGGTGCGGCGGGCCTGGCGCACTCTGACGTCGAGCCGGCGCCTGGCCGTCCGTACCGTACGCACCGCCGCGTATACGCCCGCCACCACGAGGAGGACGAAAATCAGCACGAGGACCCCGGCCACGATTTCCATGAACGCTCCTTCACCGAGTCGTTCGTTCTACGGTCCCACGGTGCTACGGGTCACCTCTCCCTACCGTAAACCCGGCGCTGCCCTCAACGGCCCACGACGGCCGGAGGTTCCCGGCCGACCGCCCCAGGCCCTCCCGTATGCGCCGACTGGCCGGTCTCCGCGCAATGACCACGCGCGCGGACGCGGGAGTCCGGGTCGGGACGCGCCGCTCGGCCCGCGTCAGGGCCACCGCGTCGGGCCCGGGGACTGCCGCGCGGCCCGCCCCGGACCTGGCGCGCCAGGGACCGGGGTACCGCCGCGAGGCCGGTGCCGGGCCGAGGCACCGGCCGGGCGGCGGTGTGCCTCAGGCAGGGACGATGTTGACCAGTTTCGGCGCGCGGACGATCACCTTCCGGATCTCCGCCCCGCCCAGCGCGGCCGTCACCGCAGGCTGCGCCAGCGCCAGCCTTTCCAGCTCCGCCTCCGCGATGCCGGGCGCCACCTCCAGGCGCGCCTTGACCTTGCCCCGGACCTGCACCACACACGTCACCGTCTCGTCCACGACGTACGCCGGGTCGGCGACCGGGTAGGGCTCGTGCACGACCGTCGTGTCGTGGCCCAGCCGGCGCCACAGCTCCTCGGCCACGTGCGGGGCCAGCGGCGCGATCAGCAGCACCAGCGCCTCGGCGACCGGGCGGGGCACCTCGCGGAGCTTGGTCACGTGGTTGTTCAGCTCGGTGATCTTGGCGACGGCGGTGTTGAAGCGCATCCCGGCCATGTCCTGCCGCACCCCGTCGACCGCCTTGTACAGGGCCCGCAGCGTCGCCTCGTCGGGCTCGGCCTCCACGACCGAGACCTCGCCGGTGGCCTCATCGACGACGTTGCGCCACAGCCTCTGCAGCAGCCGGAACTGGCCGACGACCGCGCGTGTGTCCCACGGCCGGGACACGTCCAGCGGGCCCATGGCCATCTCGTACAGCCGCAGCGTGTCGGCACCGTACTCGGCGCAGATCTCGTCCGGCGTGACCGCGTTGCGCAGGGACTTGCCCATCTTGCCCAGCAGCCGGCTGACCGGCTCGCCCTGGTAGAAGTAGGCGCCGTCGCGCTCCTCCACCTCGGCGGCCGGGACGGCGATGCCGCGGCGGTCCCGGTAGACGTACGCCTGGATCATTCCCTGGTTGTACAGCCGGTGGAACGGCTCGGACGACGAGATGTGTCCCAGGTCGTGCAGCACCTTGGACCAGAAGCGCGCGTACAGCAGGTGCAGGACGGCGTGCTCGGCGCCGCCGACGTACAGGTCGACGCCACCGTGCGGCTTCGCCTCGTGCGGGCCCATCCAGTAGCGCTCGACCTCCGGGTCCACCAGCCGCTCGCTGTTGCGCGGGTCCAGGTACCGCAGCTCGTACCAGCACGAGCCCGCCCAGTTGGGCATGGTGTTGGTCTCGCGGCGGAAGCGCCGCGGGCCGCGCCCGTCGCCCAGGTCCAGCTCCACGTGGACCCACTCTTCGTTCCGGGACAGCGGGGTCTCCGGGGTGGTGTCGGCGTCGTCGGGGTCGAAGGTGCGCGGGGCGTAGTCCTCGACCTCGGGCAGTTCGACCGGCAGCATCGAGTCGGGCAGCGCGTGGGCGACGCCGTCCTCGTCGTAGACGATCGGGAAGGGCTCGCCCCAGTACCGCTGGCGGCTGAACAGCCAGTCGCGCAGCCGGTAGTTGACGGTCCCCTCGCCGATCCCCTCGGCGGACAGCCACTGCGTGACCCGCGCCTTGGCCTCGGCCACCCGCAGGCCGTCCAGCGAGACGCCGGGCCCGGAGGAGTTGACGATCGGGGCGTCGTACGAGGCGAACGCGTCGTCCCACGCCGACGGGTCGGTGCCGCGGCCGTCGGTGGGCTCCACCACGCACCGCATGGGCAGCTCGAAGGCGCGCGCGAAGGCGAAGTCGCGGGGGTCATGGGCGGGCACCGCCATGATCGCGCCGGTGCCGTAGCCCATCAGCACGTAGTCGGCGACGAAGACGGGGACCTGCTCGCCGTTGACCGGGTTGACCGCGAAGGCGCCGGTGAAGACGCCGGTCTTGTCCTTCGCCTCCGCCTGCCGCTCGACGTCCGACTTGGCCGCGGCCTGCTTGCGGTACGCGGCGACGGCCTCGCCGGGCGTGGCGTGCCCGCCGGTCCACGCCGCGTGGGTGCCCTCGGGCCAGGCGGCCGGCACGATCGAGGGGCCGTCGGCGATCAGCGGGTGCTCGGGCGCCAGCACCATGTACGTCGCGCCGAACAGGGTGTCCTGCCGGGTGGTGAAGACCGTGACGGCGGCGTCGGGGTGGCCGGCGACGGGGAAGTCCACGCGCGCGCCCTCGCTGCGGCCGATCCAGTTGCGCTGCTGCAGCTTGATGGCCTCCGGCCAGTCCAGCGCGTCCAGGTCGTTCAGCAGCCGGTCCGCGTAGGCGGTGATGCGCATGTTCCACTGCCGCAGCTTGGCCTTGAAGACCGGGTAGTTCCCGCGCTCGGAGCGGCCCTCGGCGGTGACCTCCTCGTTGGCCAGCACGGTGCCCAGCCCGGGACACCAGTTGACGGGCGCGTCGGAGGCGTAGGCCAGGCGGTATCCGGCCAGTACGTCCGCCCGCTCGACGGCGGTCAGCTCCGTCCAGGGGCGGCCGTCAGGGGTGGCGCGCTCGCCGGAGGCGAACTGCTCGACCAGGTCCGCGATCGGCCGGGCCCGGTCGGCCTCCTCGTCGTACCAGGAGTCGAAGATCTGCAGGAAGATCCACTGGGTCCAGCGGTAGTAGTCCGGGTCGATCGTGGCGAAGGAGCGGCGCGCGTCGTGCCCCAGGCCCAGCCGGCGCAGCTGCTGCTGCATGTTCCGGATGTTGGTCTCGGTGCTCACGCGCGGGTGGGTGCCGGTCTGCACGGCGTACTGCTCGGCGGGCAGGCCGAAGGCGTCGAAGCCCAGGGCGTGCAGGACGTTGTGGCCCGTCATCCGGTGGAAGCGCGCGTACGCGTCGGTGGCGATGTAGCCCAGCGGGTGGCCGACGTGCAGGCCCGCACCCGAGGGGTAGGGGAACATGTCCATGAAGAACTTCTTCGGCCGGGCGACGGTCTCCGGGTCGCCTGCCAGGTCCCCGCTCGGGTTCGGCGCCTGGTACGTACCGTGTGCCTCCCAGAAGTCCTGCCAGCGCGCCTCGATGGCGGCGGCCAGCGCGGCGGTGTAGCGGTGCGGCGCTGCCACGTCAGCGGCGGAAGGGGTCTCGCTCATCGTCCTCAAAGCTCCATCGGTCGTCTCTGCCGGGGCGGGAAACGAAAAACCCCCTCGCACAGGAGGGGGAGCCGCGCCGGCGCCGACCAGGGTCCTCACCGGTCGGCACTGATCAGCGCGGCTCGCTCAGCAGAAGGCGTACGGCACGCATGCGGTCAGGGTACAGCAGCGTATGAAGAACCCGCAGCGGACCGGTGCGCGGACGGGGAGGACGAAGAGGAGGAGGAGAATCCGGAGAGGCGGCAGAAGGCAACGGCACAGCACGCGCAGCACCACGAAATGGAGTGGACCGCGATGCGCGATCCACTCCGCTTCCAGCTTTGTGGAGCTAAGGAGAATTGAACTCCTGACCTCTTGCATGCCATGCAAGCGCTCTACCAACTGAGCTATAGCCCCAGGTCGTGGCCTTCCGGGTCGCCCCGGCGGCATCGCCTACCTTACACGGCCCGCCCGGTCTTCCGCCAAATCGATACCGGCCCGCCACCAGGGCGTCGCCCGCGGCCGGTACGGTACGAGAGCGGCACCCGGCGCGGCCCACGCGAGAGGCGCGGAAGCGCGGGCCCGCCCGGACGGCTCGGGCGGCGCGGCGGCCCGTGACCGGCTCAGGCGGTCGCGAAGGAGTAGAACCGTTTCAGCGTGCAGTGTTCGTCGAGGAGCCGTCCGTAGATCGGCTCCCCCTCCAGCTCCCGGTACGTCTCGATCGGGTCCCCGATGATGATCAGGGCGCGCGCACACTCCACGCACCAGTACTGGTAGTCGGAGTTCAGCGGCTCCATGTCCCGGACGATGGGCGTCCCGCTACCGCACCAGTCGCACTTCCGGCTGTGCGCCCCCATCTCTCCTCAGCCCCTCAGCTCCAGTCGCGGCCGCGGCCGTGCGGACGTACGACGCCGCCGTCCCCCCGGCTCCGGGCGACGCCGCCGTGGCCCCCGGCCGGTCCACGGGACACGGCCCGCGGGCCCGCGTTCGGACGGCACGGCTGCCGGTGCGGCGCGACCCGGCGGCCGGCGGTGCCGGCCGGGTCGTCGGTCTTCCCCCGAGACGCCGCCGGGCATGCCACCCCCGTCCGATTCCCTCGGTCCCGCGCCTCCTGGCGGCTGTCCGATTCTGCCACGGAGCGCCGCCGGTTTCAGCGTCGGCGACGGGCCAGTCCCGCGGCGACTGCGGCCACGGCCGTGGCCGCGAGCGCCAGGCAGGTCACCCACACGGCGTCGGCGGACTCGGTGCGCGCCGGGGACGCCCCGTGCGCCTGGCCCAGGAAGAGCGCGCCGAAGGCGGCGACACCGATGAGCAGGCCCAGTTGAGTCGTGGTCACCAGGACGCCGCTGGCGTCGGCGGCGTCCTCACGGCGCACGCTCGCCAGGGTCCGGGTCAGCAGCGGGCTGTAGGCGAGGGCCAGGCCAGCGCCGATCCCGGCCGTGGCCGCGAAGAACCCGGCGCCGGCGCCCGCGCCGCCGCGCAGCGCCCACCCCATGCCCGCGAGGGAGGCCGCGGCGAGCAGGAAGCCGACCGGGACCGTGACCGGGTGCCATCGGGCGGGCAGCCGCTGCCAGTTCAGGCCGACCAGGCCGAAGGCCGCCGCCGTCGGCACGAAGGACGTCCCGGCCCGCAGCGGGCCGTAGCCGAGGCCGCTTTGGAGGTGCAGGGTCGCCATGAACAGGAAGCCGCCGTTGACCGCCATGGCCAGGCCGATACGGGCCACCGCGCGCGGCATGCCCGGCTGCCGCAGCACCCGCGGCGAGATCAGCGGCGCGCCGCCGCGCCGGGCGAGCCGCGCCTCGTACGCCGCGAACAGCTCCGCCACCGCGGCGGCGAGCCCCAGCGCGGCCCAGCACCACAGTGGCCAGCCGCGTTCCTGCCCGAGCACCAGCGGCACGGTGAACAGCAGCACGGCCGCCGGTAGCGCCACGGCGGGCGCGTCGACAGTCCGGGCGCGCCGCGCGCCTACGCGGAGCCCTCCGGCCCGACCGGTTCGACCGGCCACTGCGCGGAGGGAGCGCGACGGAGTTGCGAGACGATTTCGACCCTGTCGCTCGGGATCACGCGGATGGTGACCTCTATGGGCCGCAGGGTCTTCGCCGACGTTCCGACGAGCGTGAGTTCCAGGACCGGAGCCGCAGACGGGATCTTCAGCAGTTGGGCCTCCTCACGTGACGGCATCCGCGCCCGCGTGGTCTCCCGCCAGGAGAGGGGCCCGTGCCCGGCCTCTTCCAGCCGATCGAGATAGCCGCCCGGTCCGGTCGACGGTTCGGCCGCCTGCGGGGCGTCCTCGACGGCTGACGGGCTGATCCACGTATCCACAAGCTGGAACGGCGGTTCGCCGGCCGGCGAGGTGACACGCCTCCGGCGCAGCACCTCCGCTCCCTCTTCCAGCCCGAAGCATTCGGCTACCCGGCTCGGCGCCGGCACGAAGGCACGCTTGGGCTGCCCGTGCACGGTCCACGGCTCATCGGGCGCGGCGGCGGCCGGGAAGACGTAGCCGCGCCTGGGGTCACGGGCCACCAAGTTGCCCCGCGTGATGCGGCGGCGTTCCAGCTGGATGTCCTGGACAACGGTGCCGAGCCTTTTCACGGATCGGACCAGCCCTTCGCGCTGTAGGAGTGCCAGAGCCTCGCTGATGACGCCTCGCCCCACGCCGTAGTGCACGGTCAGGTCTTCGTAACGTGGCAGCTTGCCGCCTGGCTCGTATTCACCGGACAGGATGCGTTGGCGCAGATCAGCGGCCACTTCCTCGTACTTGCTGGACATCCCACCCAACCCTTCAACGATAAACAGTACCGGTACTGTTGACAGCCCTGGCCTCGCAGCCCGACACTCGAACAGTACCGGTACTGGGCCACGCTGACGAACCGGGGCGCGCCGTGACGGCTGCCTCGGCCTACCAGGCAGGCAACTTCTGCAAGCGGCGCCCTCCCGGCAGCAAGGCCGCGAAAGAAAGGACGCCATGTCCAGCTCCCCATCCGCGGGGTCCGCCCAACCGGGTGGAGGCCCCAGCGCTACCCCGCTCCGCCGCCCCGACACCGTGCCGTACATCGCCTCGTGGAGCTCGGAGAAGGCCGACCGCCCGGTTGTGGTCGCCCGCCGCCAAGGCGGCATCGCTTATCCGGACGAAATCCTCCACGACCGTGACGAGCACGGGGTGCTGTGGTCGCGGACAGTCCTCAGCCCGGGCCGAGGACGGCCGGAATTCGGCCGCATCCACACGCTGCGCCAGCGGCGGGCCATGCGCAGACTGCTGTGCCAGATCTGCGCGGGTCCGGCCGACCGTACCGAGCAAGGAGTGCTCTGGCTGCTCGGCGACGACCGGGAGGACTGGCCGAACTGGCCGGAAATGATGGCCGCGACGCATCCACCGGTCTGTCTGCCATGTGCCAGGGTCGCTGTCCGGGCCTGTCCCTACCTGCACGGACACGCAGTGGCCGTACGGGTGAGGGAGGCACCGGTGGAAGGGGTGTACGGGACTCTCTACGCGCCGGGGAACCCGTTCCCCACGCCGTTACGCAACGAGACCGTCACCTACGACGATCCCGCAATCCGGTGGGTGTGCGCAGGCCAACTGGTGCGGAGCCTGCGCGGTTGCACCCTTGTCGACATCGACGCCGAGCCACCGGCCGACAGCCGCCAGTGAGGACTGCGCGCGGATGTGGCGGAGGGCCCGGGAACCCGGGGACGGTGAGGGGAATCCGTCCCGCGCAGCCCCCCGTCAGGCAGCCGGGTCGGCCGGGCCCGCGTTGCTTCCCCGTCGGCGGCGGCACCCGGCATCCGGGCGGCAGCGTCCGACAGGAGCCGGAAAGGCAGCAGGGCCGTTTCCCTGACGGGTTACGGCCCTGCTGCCACTTCCAGTATAAGCACACTCCTGGCGAACCTGCCTTTCGGCCGGTCTGCCAGCGAGTACGTGCGGGTGGAGCTAAGGAGAATCGAACTCCTGACCTCTTGCATGCCATGCAAGCGCTCTACCAACTGGGCTATAGCCCCGCAGCGCCCGGTGGAGGGCTTGTGCGCCCCGCACCGCGAGCTGGGAAGAACTGTAGCCCGCCACCCGCCCGGAAAGGAAATCCGCCGAGGGCCGGCGGAAACCCGCCCGGGCCCCTCCGGACGGGCCCCAGGACGGGTACGGCCGGGCCGTCAGTTGTCGTCGCCGAGGACCGGCTCCGGCAGCGAGCCGGCGTTGTGCTCCAGCAGCCGCCAGCCGCGCACGCCCTCGCCCAGCACCGACCAGCAGCAGTTCGACAGGCCGCCCAGCGCCTCCCAGGTGTCCGGCGCCAGGCCGAGCAGCCGGCCGATGGTGGTCCGGATGGCGCCGCCGTGGCTGACGACGACCAGCGTGCCGTCGTCGGGGAGCTTGGCCGCCCGCTCCTCCACGACCGGCGCGGCCCGGTCGGCCACCTCGGTCTCCAGCTCGCCGCCGCCGCGCCGCACGGGCTCGCCGCGCTTCCACGCCGCGTACTGCTCGCCGTACCGCTCGCGGATCTCGGCGTGGGTGAGGCCCTGCCACACGCCCGCGTAGGTCTCCCGCAGGCCCGCGTCGTAGCTGACCTCCAGGCCGGTGACCGCGGCCAGCTCGGCGGCCGTGTCGGCGGCGCGCTTGAGGTCGGAGGCGACGATGGCGTCCGGCTTCAGCGCGGCCAGCAGCCGGGCGGCGCGGCGGGCCTGCCCGAGGCCGGTCTCGGTCAGCTCGATGTCCGTGGTGCCCTGGAAGCGGCCCTCCACGTTCCACGCCGTCTGGCCGTGCCGCCACAGCACTATGCGGCGGCCCCGGCCGCCCTTCTCGCCGCTCAGGAGAGGTCACCGCCCGGTCCGTCGTCCGCGGCCCGCGCCTGTGCGTACTCCTTCGCACGGCCGTGGGTGGCGGCGGCGTCGGCGGGCAGGTCGAGCTGCGGGCAGTCCTTCCACAGCCGCTCCAGAGCGTAGAAGACGCGCTCCTCGCTGTGCTGGACGTGCACCACGATGTCCACGTAGTCCAGCAGCACCCAGCGGGCCTCGCGGTCGCCCTCGCGGCGCACCGGCTTGGCGTCCAGCTCCTTGCTCAGCCTCTCCTCGATCTCGTCGACGATCGACTTGACCTGGCGGTCGTTGGGCGCCGAGGCCAGCACGAAGGCGTCGGTGATCGACAGGACGTCGCTGACGTCGTACGCGATGATGTCGTGCGCGAGCTTGTCGGCGGCGGCCTGGGCGGCGGCGTTGACGAGCTCGACGGAGCGGTCAGTGGCGGTCACAGGCAAGGCTTTCGGTCGGCGGGACGTATCACGTCAAGGGTCTCACGTCGCACTGGCGGTCAGTTCTTCCCTGGGTAGTCGCGGCCCAGCAGCACCGTGATGTCGGCGTTGGCCGCCACCGTGCCGCGCCGCACGGCGCTCGCGGGCAGGCCGAGCGTGGCGGCCACCTCCCTGGCCTGGCCGGCCTGGGCCGGATCGCCGTAGGCCACCTGGGAGGCGGCGCGCGCCGGGCCGCCGTTCTCGGTGCTGCCGACGACCGTGAAGCCGCCGTTGACCAGGGCGATGCGCGCCGTGTCCGCGGCGCCGCGGCCGCCGCCCGCGTTCTTCACGCTCACCCGCGGCGGCGCGTCCTGGCCGGTGCCGCCCTTCTTCACCGCGCCGCCCAGGACGTCGCGCACCACGGCCCGGGTGGCCTGCTCGCCGAGCGTGCCGTCCGGCTGGACCGGCAGTGCCGTCGTCGCGTACGCGCCGCTCCTGGCCCGTCCGGCGAGCCGGGCGAGGAACGCTCCGAGCTGCCGCTCCGACAGCGACGGGTCGGGGATCTGGGCCAGCGACTCCACGGTGGCGGTGGCGGAGGAGGCGTCGCTGGACAGCTTGTCCAGCACCCCGCGCAGGACCTGCCCGAAGCGGGCGAGCTGCCGGGTCTGCGCCTCGCCCCGCGCCCGGTAGGTGGCGTAGGCGACCGCCGCCTGACCGGTGAGGGCCTGGTCCGCGCCGCGCCGGACCACCGGGTCCGCGCCCCGGTCCGGCCCGGGCACGGTGGCGTCGGTGTCGACGGAGATGCCGCCCACGAGCTGGACGAGGTTCTCCAGGTACGGCGTGTCCAGCCGCCAGGTGCCCTGGATGTCGGCGCCCAGCAGGGTGCCCAGCGCGTCGCGGGTGGCGTCGGAGCCCGCGTCGACCACGGACGCGCCCAGCGTGGTCGGGCTGCCGTCGTCGGTGGGCAGGGCGAGGGTGTTCGGCAGCAGGACGGCGGTGGCCTTGTCCGCGGTCTCGTTGTCGACCAGCAGGGCGGTCGCGCTGCCGTCGCCCTTGGTCTGCCGCAGGTGGACGACGATCACGTCGCGCTTCTGCGGGCCGGACGCGGCCACGGCGCCGCCCGACCCGGACTGACCGGGCAGCGACCCGGCGTGCCACAGGTAGGCGAGGCCGCCCAGGACGGCGAGGACGGCCGCCACCACGGCCGCGATCACCCGGAGGCGGGCCTGGCGCCGCCGCTCGTCGCGCCGCTCCGCGCGGGTCTCGGTGAATTTCAGCCAGTCGATGACGTCGTCGGCGGCCCCGTCGGGCTCCTCCACGAAGGCGAACTGCTCCGTGCGGTAGACGGGCGCCTCGGCCCGCGGGCCGTCCCCGGCGCGGCGCGCCTCCCCGTCGGCCGGACGAGTGGGGGCGGCCTCCGGCTCCCGGACCTCCTCGGGCTGCCCGGCCGCGCCCCCGTCCCGCGGCCGGCCGCCGGGCCCGTACGCGGCGGGCGACGGCGGTCCGGCCGGGTACGGGTCGTAGCCGTACCCCTCTGGTGTCCGCTGCTGACCGTAGGAGGCGTAAGAGCCGTACGGCTCCTGCCCGGCCTGCGGCGGGTACCCGGCCGGCCCGGGCTGTACGGGCTGCCCGTACGCGTCGTACCCGTAGGCCGCGGGCTGCTGCTGCCCGTACGGGCCACCCTGGGCGTACGAGCCGTAGTCGTAGGAGGCGGGAGCGGGCGCGGCGTCGGTGTCAGCGGACGCGGCGGTGCCGTAGGGCCCGTACGGCGCGTACGGGTCCTGGCCCGGCTGCCCGGCGGACCCGGTCGGGCCGCCCGGCCCGTCCGCCCCGCCCCGCTCGTCGGACCAGCCGGACAGGTCCGGCCGCCCGGACCTGTCGTGTCTGTCGTCCACCGACGCCCCCTCAGCGGTCCTGCCGGTACAGCTGCCTCTTGTCGATGTAGCGCACCACGCCGTCCGGTACCAGATACCAGACCGGATCCCCCGCCGCGACCCGCGCCCGGCAGTCCGACGACGAGATCGCCAGCGCGGGCACCTCGACCAGGGACACCCCGCCCTCCGGGAAGCCGGGATCGGCCAGTATGTGCCCGGGTCTGGTCACCCCCACGAAGTGGGCGAGGGAGAACAGCTCCTGGGTGTCCCGCCAGGTGAGGATCTGGGCGAGCGCGTCGGCGCCGGTGATGAAGAACAGGTCGGCGTCGCCGTTCAACGCGCGCAGATCACGCAGCGTGTCCACAGTGTACGTCGGCCCGCCGCGGTCGATGTCGATGCGGCTGACCGAGAACTGCGGGTTGGAGGCGGTGGCGATCACCGTCATCAGGTAGCGGTCCTCGGCCGGCGACACGTGCCGGTGGCTCTTCTGCCACGGCTCGCCGGTCGGCACGAACACCACCTCGTCGAGGTGGAACTGGGCGGCGACCTCGCTCGCGGCGACCAGGTGCCCGTGGTGGACCGGATCGAACGTCCCGCCCATCACGCCCAGCCGCCGCTTCACCGCCCCCTTGGGCTCCGCGGGCCCCTTCTGCTCTCCCATGCGGCGAACCCTACTGGGACCGGCCCGGCGCCGAGGCGGCCAGGGTCAGCGGTCCCGGTTGAAGCGCGTGGTGATCCACAGCATCAGCAGCAGGATGGCGAGAGCGGCGCCGCCGGTCAGGTACGGGCTGATGCTCTCGTGGTTGCCGCCGTGCTCGCCGCCCTCGGCGGCGAGGGTGGCCAGGGCGTGTGCGGTGCTGTAAGCGGTCATCGCGTAGCGGAACCAATCCGGGTCGGGGCGGGCGTGCGGACGTCGGGGCCATGGTATGTGAGGGCGTTTCCGGCGTATGGAACGGCCCCGTACGGATACGGTCCCCCGTACGGATACGGCCCGGGCGACGGCACGGTACGGACCGGGCCGGACCGTACGGCGCCGCACCGGGCACCTCCCGCGCGCGCCACCCGCGCGGGGCGGGCCGTCAGTCGCCGCGGTAGCCGCGCAGCAGGAACCAGGCGAGCAGCCCCGCGCCGAGGAAGCCCACGACGATGACCGTACGCAGCAGCACGCCCGCCCCGTCGTGGTGGTGGACGGTGCCGGAGACGGCGAGGGACGCGGGCAGCACGGCGAATTCGGACATGCCTCCAAACTAGACCGCGCGGCTACCCTGGTTGCCTCCGGGGCGGGGCGGCGGCCACGGCGGCCGGCGGCAGGCTCACACCTGATGGCCAGGGAAGACCAGGGGGACACGTGACCGACCACGACGGGCGGGGCATCGAGGGGGCGGCGGGCCGGGACAGGAGGCGGTTCCCCGGCATATCGTCCCGCGCGTACGAGCATCCGGCGGACCGTTCCGCACTGGTGGCGCTGCGCAAGCTGACCGGTTTCGACACCGTCTTCAAGGCGCTCAGCGGCCTGCTGCCGGAGCGCAGCCTGCGGCTGCTGTACCTGTCGGACTCGGTGCGCGTGAGCGAACGCCAGTTCGCGCAGCTGTACGACACGCTGCGGGACGCCTGCGCCACCCTGGACCTGGACCGGGTTCCGCCGATGTACGTGACGCAGGACCCACGGCCGAACGCGATGTGCATCGGCCTCCAGGAGCCGATCATCGTGCTGACCACGGGCCTGATCGAGCTGCTGGACGAGGAGGAGACGCGCGCGGTCGTCGGCCACGAGGTGGGCCACGCCCTGTCCGGGCACGCCGTCTACCGCACGATCCTGCTCTTCCTCACCGGCGTCGCGGTCCGGGTCGCCTGGATCCCGCTGGGCAACATGGCGGTGATGGCGCTGGTGACCGCGCTGCGCGAGTGGTTCCGCAAGTCCGAGCTGTCGGCCGACCGCGCCGGGCTGCTGGTCGGGCAGGACGTGCAGGCGTCGATGCGGGGCCTGATGAAGCTGGCCGGCGGCCACCACCTGCACGAGATGAACGTGGACGCGTTCCTGGAGCAGGCCGACGAGTACGAGGCGGGCGGCGACCTGCGGGACTCGGTGCTGAAGATCCTGAACCTGCTGCCGCGCAGCCACCCGTTCACCACCGTGCGCGCCGCCGAACTGCGGCGATGGGCGACCGGCCGGGACTACCAGCGGATACTCGACGGGCACTACCCGCGCCGCGACGAGGACGCGCGCACCTCGGTCGCCGACTCCTTCCGCGAGTCCGCGAGCCACTACGCCACGCGCGTGCGGGAGAGCAGGGACCCGCTGCTGGGGTTCGTACGGGACGTGGCGGGCGGCGCCGGGGACCTCGGCGGCAGGCTGCGCGAGCGGTTCACCGGGGGCGGCGACGGCCGGGCCGGGCGCGCGGCGCCGCCTCGGGACGCCCCGGCCCAGGACGGCGGGCACGAGGGCCGGAGCGAGGACGGCGGGCGGCCGGGAGAGGGCCGGGAGAACGGCGCGTAGGAACACGGGGCGTAGGAGCGCGGTCCGGCGCGCGAGCGTGCGGCCAGGCGGCAGCGCCCAGGTGCCTTCAGCGCTTTTGAGACCCGCGTCAGCGCCGAGGAGCTAGGTGTATTGATCACGAGTGTCAACAACGCTCGTGATCAATACACCTAGCCCGCCTTCTGCGGGCCGCCCGGCAGCGCGTCGGGAGACAGGACGCCGCACAGGGAGACCGTCGGCCGCCCGGTCGCGTACGGGTTGATGCCGGTCTTCGCGTCGTTCTTCGCGGTCTGCCCGGCCAGCAGCGGGTGCAGGTAGCCCGCCGCGTCCACGGCGCAGGACTGCGGCCCGGCCTGCACGATGCTCTGGACCACCTCCAGGTGGCGCTCGCGCAGGTCGGCGCGGTCGAAGCGGAACCGCGTCGTGCGGCGGACGGTGAACAGCGAGTCCCGGTCGGCGCGGTGCTCGCCCGCCGGGCGCAGCGCGTACACGAACGTGTGGTCGGCGGTGACCTCCAGCGCCGCCGCGTCCATCTCGGCCACCGACAGCGTGCCCTGGACGCGCACCGGCTCGTCGGCCAGCGCCACCTCGTCCGGGTCGAAGCGGGCCAGCCAGGCCGTCGCCGCGTGCTGCCCGTCGTCGGCGGGCTGGGCGAGGCTGCGGTCGAACTGGTTGAACTGGTCCGGGTCGAGCAGCATCCGCACCGGCCGCGCCATGCCGCCGGTCAGCACGACCGGGTCGACGGCCGACTCGACCACGTACTGCTTGGCGGTGGTCAGGGCGGTCATGACCTGGCTCTCGGAGAACGGCCCGGTGCGCCGGGCGGGCGGCAGGGTGATCCCCTCGGCGCCGCCGCCGAAGGCCCGCGCGGGGCTTTTGTCGATCAGCTCGGCGGCCCGCCCGCCCGGCACCTGGCCGCGTGGCGACAGCGGGACCACGCTGCCGTGCATCGGGCCGGCGCCCGGCCGCCCGGTGTCCTGGTAGGGGTGGCGCACGCCCATGTAGATGGCCGTGGCGAAGGCGACGGCGATCAGCAGCACCAGCACGGCCGCCTGGCGCGAGGCGCCCGCCCTGGCCCACAGGTGGCGGCTGCGCACCGCCCGCCCGCCGTGCCCGCCGAGCCGCTCGCGCGCGGAGAACTCCTGAAGGCGGGCAGCGCGGACGAACGACTCGTCGAACACGACGGATCGGTACTCGTCCTCGCCACCTCCCGGGACGCCCTCGGGTGTCCCCTCAGGAGGGTTTCCACGCCCGGTCATACCTCAAGAGTAGGTCTGTAAGGGCGTCGGTAAACGCGGTGATACGCGGCAAGTTCGCCGCGTGGTCCGGTACGGGCGGTCTGAGACCGGACGGCGGTGGCGGTCCGGGCGGCGGGCCCGGCGCGGGCGCGCGGGACCGTACGGGTGGCGGCGGACGGGGCGGGCGCGGCGGCCGTACGGGGCCCGGGCGCGGCCGTACGGGCCGGGCGGCGGCTCACGGCGCGTGGGGCACGGCGGACGCCGAGGGAGCCGTCGGCGTCGGCGCGGTGGGGCTCTCCGGCCGCTCCGGGGCGGCGCCCGGCGCGGCCCCGACGCCGCTGGAGGCCGGGGTGGCGGGCGGGGAGGGCTCCTGGCGGCTGCCGGACGCGCCGCGGTAGACGGCCGTGAAGGCGAGCGCGACCACCCCGATGCCCATCAGCACGGCCAGCAGCCAGGCCACCGGGCGCTGCCAGCGGGCGTGGCCGCGGTAGGGGCCGCCGGCGCTGCCGTATCGCCCGTACGGCCCGTACGCGGCGTCCGGGTCCCGGCCGAAGCCGGGGCCCGGGTAGCGGTCGTCGTCCGGGTCGAGGCCGAAGGCGCCGTCGGGTCCGAAGACGTCGTCGAACGGCTCCTCGTCGGCCGGGGCGGGGGCGCCGCGCGGGCGGGCCGCCTCCGCCTCGGCGCGCGCCTGGGCAGCGGCCAGCATGCGCTCGGTGGCGGTCGGTTCGTGGATCTCCGCCGCCCGCACGAAGTCCTCGTCGAAGACCACGGAGGCGAACGCGTCGTCCGCGCCTCCGTGGCTGTGCTCCTCGGGCTCGGGGCCGTCCGGGAACGGCCTGCCCCCCACGTCGTCCGGCACCCGTCCAGCGTAGACCGAACGGGTCAATTTGGGCAGAGCGAATTCGGCAGCGGGCGGCGGGCGTCCCGGCACGCGCCGGCCCTCCGCGCGTGGCACGGGGTGCCACGCGCGAGGGCGGTCAGCGGGTGTGGCCGTCGCCCGTCACGACGTACTTCGTCGAGGTCAGCTCGGGCAGGCCCATCGGCCCGCGCGCGTGGAGCTTCTGCGTCGAGATGCCGATCTCGGCGCCGAAGCCGAACTGGCCGCCGTCGGTGAAGCGGGTCGACGCGTTGACGGCGACCGTCGTGGAATCCACCAATCGGGTGAAGCGGCGGGCCGCCGCCTGCGAGGTGGTGACGATCGCCTCGGTGTGCCCGGAGGACCACAGCCGGATGTGCCCGACCGCCGCGTCCAGGGAGTCCACCACGGCCGCCGCGATGTCGTAGGACAGGTACTCGGTCTCCCAGTCCTCCATGGTCGCCGGGACGACCGTGGCCTTCGTGCCCTCCGCCAGGGCCCGCACGCGCTCGTCGGCGTGCACCGTCACGCCCGCCTCGGCGAGCGCGTCGAGCGCGCGCGGCAGGAACGCGGCGGCGATGTCCTGGTGCACCAGCAGGGTCTCGGCGGCGTTGCACACGCTGGGGCGCTGGGCCTTGGAGTTGACCAGGATGTCCACGGCCATGTCGAGGTCGGCCTCGGCGTCCACGTACACGTGGCAGTTGCCGGTGCCGGTCTCGATCACCGGCACGGTCGACTCCTGCACGACCGTACGGATCAGCGCCGCGCCCCCGCGCGGGATGAGCACGTCGACCAGGCCGCGGGCGCGCATCAGCTCGCGCGCCGACTCCCGGCCCTCACCCGGCACCAGCTGCACGGCGTCGGCGGGCAGCCCGGCGCCGCCGACGGCGTCGCGCAGGACGGTCACCAGCGCCGTGTTGGAGTGGTAGGCGGAGGAGGAGCCGCGCAGCAGGACCGCGTTGCCCGCCTTCAGGCACAGCGCGGCGGCGTCCACCGTCACGTTCGGCCGGGCCTCGTAGATGATGCCCACGACGCCGAGCGGGACCCGCACCTGGCGCAGGTCCATGCCGTTGGGCAGGGTGGAGCCGCGGACCACCTCGCCGACCGGGTCCGGCAGCGCCACCACGTCCCGGACGTCCGAGGCGATGGCGCGCACCCGCTCCGGGGTGAGGGTCAGCCGGTCGATGATCGCTTCGCTGGTGCCGGCCGCGCGGGCGCGCTCCACGTCCGTCGCGTTGGCCTCGACGATCTCCTTGGTCCGCACCTCAAGGGCGTCCGCCATGGCCAGCAGGGCGTCGTCCTTCGCGGCGCGCGGCAGCGGCGCCAGGTCGGTCGCGGCGGACCGCGCGCGGTAGGCGGTCCGCAGGACCGGGGACTGCGGCCAGGGGTCGGCGAGAGGCGAGGTCGGTGCGCTGGTCATGAAAGCAGCCTACTCAAGGCGGCGGCCGGGACCCATAGGCGTGANAGCAGCCTACTCAAGGCGGCGGCCGGGACCCATAGGCGTGAGGCGCGTCGCCCGCGCGGGCGACGCGCCCGCCCGGTTCCGGGCCCTCCGGGGACGCCGCGCCCCGGGCCGGGGCGGGCCGGTCAGAAGGGGTGCACGCCGACCGGGGACGCGGGCGGCGGGCCGTAGCCCTCGGCGACCCGCTGCCGGTAGGTCTCGCGGTCGATGACCTCCAGGCCGACCACCTCCCACGGCGGCAGCCGGTCGGAGGCGCGGTGCTCGCCCCACAGCCGCAGCGCGACCGCCGCCGCGTCCTGGAGGTCGCGCGCCTCCTCCCAGTACCTGATCTCGGCGTGGTCGTTGGCGTAGCGGCTGGTGAGCAGGAACGGGTGGTGGCGGGCGAGCTGTTCCAGCGCCCGCCGGACCTCCCGCAGCGGCACTTCGTCCCCGGACACGCTGAGCGTGACGTGCCACAGCCGGCCCGCCGCGCCGTCCTCGCCCGCGGGCTCCCGGGCGGCCTGCCCGGGCCGCAGGGGCGACCGGCCGGGGCCGCCGCCCGCGCCGGAGGGACCGGAGGGAACGGAGGTCAGGGTGCGCCTTGCCGTCTCCCACGGCGCCTGCCCGGCATGCCCTCGTCTCACCGACGGCCTCCTGATCGCTGTCGCTCGCCCCTTGCGCGCGCGTGGGGTCCAGGCCGCCTCCGCGCAGGCGGGGGCAGCGGGCGGCGTCGCCGAGACCCGCGGCACCCGTCGAGGACAAAGTTGACCAGTCCGCGGGGGTGCGTGGGGCGGTTTTCGGGAAGGCGGTGGCGCGGGGAGCCGACTTCCCGGGCTTTCTTCCCGGTATCTCCCTGGTTTCTCCCCGATGCGGGCGGCGGCAGCGGGTTCGGTGAACGGTGGCGAGGGCACGGCAGGGGGCCGTACGCGGCGCCGTGCGGCGGCGGGGCCCGCCACAGCGCCCCAGGCCGTACGAGGCCGTACGGGCGGTCCACGGGCCCGCACCGGCGTCAGGAGGCCGCGAGGGCCCGTCAGGAGGGCAGGACGACCAGGTCGTCCCGGTGCACGACCTCGCGCTCGTACGCGGGGCCCAGCTCCCGCGCCAGGTCGCGCGTCGAGCGGCCGATCAGCTGGGGGATCTCCTTGGCGTCGAAGTTGACCAGCCCGCGCGCGACGGCCCTCCCCCGGGCGTCGCGCAGCTCCACCGGGTCGCCCGCGGCGAAGTCGCCCTCCACGGCGGCGATCCCGGCCGGCAGCAGCGACGTGCGGCGCTCCACCACGGCCCGCACCGCCCCGTCGTCCAGGGTCAGCGCGCCGCGCGGCGCCGACGCGTGGGCGAGCCACAGCAGGCGGTCGGCGCGGCGGCGGCCGGTGCGGTGGAAGTACGTGCCCACGGGCCGGCCCAGCAGCGCGTCGCCCGCACTGCTGGCGGCGGCCAGGACCACGGGGATGCCCGCGGCGGCGGCGATCCGGGCCGCCTCGACCTTGGTGACCATGCCGCCGGTGCCGACGCCGGAGCGGCCCGCGCTGCCGATCGACACGCCGTCGAGGTCCTTCGGGCCGGTGACCTCGGCGATCCGGCGGGTGCCCGGGGTGGCGGGGTCGCCGTCGTACAGGCCGTCCACGTCGGACAGCAGCACCAGCAGGTCGGCGTGGACCAGGTGGGCGACCAGGGCGGCGAGGCGGTCGTTGTCGCCGAAGCGGATCTCGTCGGTGGCGACGGTGTCGTTCTCGTTGACGACCGGCACCGCGCCCATGGCCAGCAACTGGTCCAGGGTGCGGTAGGCGTTGCGGTAGTGGGCGCGGCGGCTGGTGTCGTCGGAGGTCAGCAGCACCTGGCCGACCCGGCGGCCGTAGCGGGCGAAGGAGGCGGTGTAGCGGGCGACCAGCAGGCCCTGGCCGACGCTCGCGGCGGCCTGCTGGCGGGCGAGGTCGCGCGGCCGCCGCTCCAGGCCGAGCGGGGCCAGCCCCGCGGCGATGGCGCCGGACGACACCAGCACTATCTCCCTGTGCTCCTCGGTGCGCCGGGGCTCACGCGCGGCCCCCGCGGCGGCGTCCGCGGCCTGGGCCTCCCGGGCGCCCGCCGCGGCCGGGCCGGCGGCGAGCACCTTGGCGAGCGCGTCGACGAGCGCGTCGACCCGGTCGGCGTCCAGCCCGCCCGCCGCCGTGGTGAGGGACGACGAGCCGACCTTGACCACGATCCTGCGGGCCGCGGCCACCTCGTCCCGTACCGCCGAGCCATCCTGCTGCGCCACGCCGCCTCTTCCTCCTCGCCCGTCCCCGTCGTCCCCCGCGGTCCCCTCGCGGTCCGGTGCCCCGCGCCGCCTTCCCCGCCCCGTCCGCGTCACGCGCGGGCCGTCACCCTGACCGGCCGTCACCCGTCCGGGTGACACCGGTGCGAGTCCTCGCCGGGGCAATCTACGTCAGGCGCGGCACCGCGTGCCTCCGCGTTCCACCGGTCGGAACACGCCCGTCCGGGTCGTCGTGGACTCCTTACGGGCCCCATCCGGGGGCCGGCCGGTGTGGAGACTGTCACCGGCCCCGGCGCCGTCATACGGTCGCCGGGACCCCCGTTCCGCGCTCTCCCCGCCAGGAGTCCACCCTTGCCCACCGCCGCAACCGGCACCCGCCGGGTCGTCCAGACGGCGGCGCTGCTCGCCCTGCTGGTGTTCTTCGCCGCGCAGCTCGTCGGCGCCGTCCTGCCGAACGTGCCCCTGCTCGTCGCCGCGGCGGCCGGCGGCCTCGCGCTCGACCTCCTGCTCCAGCACCGGCACCCCGGGCTGCTCTCGCTGCTGGGCCGGATCCGGTTCGACGTCACCATGCGGCAGCTGCTGCGCGACATGCTCACCATGGTGGGACTGCTGCGCACCGAGGGCATCGACCCGCTGCACGAGCAGGCGCCGCTGACGGGCGGGCTGCTGGCGTTCTACGTGGTGCACTTCGTGTGCCAGGCCGTCGCCGTCCTGGTCCGCCGCGCCCGGCAGCTGCCGATCGTCACGCGCAACATCGACGCCTCCCCGCTGCGGCCGACCGCCGCCCCGCCGCGGGTCTTCGCCCGCCAGCACGGCCGCAGGCTGCTGCGCCTGGCGGTCCCGGTGAGCGCGGGCCTGCTGGCCACGGCGGCCACGGCGAACGGGTGGTGGGGCGCGGCGGGGCTCAGCGCCGGGCTGCTGGTGGCCCTGGGCGGCACCGCCCACCTGGCCACCTGGCTGCTGCCCGGCAAGCGGCCGGTGGACGAGGCGTGGGCGCTGGCGTGGCTGGACCGGTGGCTGGCCGAGTACCGGCCGACCCTCGGCCTGTACTTCTCCGGGGGCGCGACGTCGGCGTACCAGGCGAACATGTGGCTGTCCACGCTGGCCGCCCTCGACGGCCGGCCGGTCATCGTGCTGCGCGAGCGCTTCATGGTGCAGAAGATCGAGGCGACGGACGTGCCGATCGTGTGCGTGCCGCGGGTGGCCGACCTGATGCGCCTGGAGCACTCGACGCTGAAGGCCATACTGCACCCGGCGAACTCCGGGAAGACCTCGCAGGTTCTGCGCATTCCGTCGATCAAACACGCGTTCATCAACCACGGGGAGAGCGACAAGCTCTCCAGCTGCAACCCGTACGCGAAGGCGTACGACGAGGTGTGGGTCGCGGGTCCGGCCGCACGCGAGCGCTACCAGCTCGCGGACATCGGCGTGGAGGACAAGGACGTCGTCGAGGTCGGCCGCCCGCAGCTGGCGCCCATCCTGCCGTCCGCGGGGCCGCCCGCCGGGCCGTACACGACCGTGCTGTACGCGCCCACCTGGGAGGGCTGGGACGGCAACCCGGGCAACACCTCGGTCGTCCTCGCGGGCGAGAACATCGTCCGCGCGCTGCTGGCCGACCCCGGCGTGCGGCTGCTGTACAAGCCGCACCCGATGACCGGCTCGGTCGACCCGCGCGCGGGCGCGGCCGACACGCGCGTACGGGCGATGATCGCCGCGGCGAACGCCCGGCGCTCCGGCCCGCGGCCCGACCCCGGGGCCGCCGCCGAGCTGGCGCGCCGCACCGAGGAGCTGGAGCGCCTGACCGCGCGGGACTTCAGGCCCAGCGCCGACGAGCTGGAGCGCATGATGCTCCAGGGCGCCCCGGCCCCCGGCCGGGCCGAGGCCGTCGCCGAGGCCACCGCCGCGTGGGAGGCGGCCTACTGGGCGTCGCTGCCGGAGTGGGAGCACCAGGTGATCGCCGACGCGCGCCCGGCGCTGTACTCCTGCTTCAACCGGGCCCACCTGCTGATCAGCGACGTCTCCAGCGTGGTGTCCGACTATCTGACGAGCGAGAAGCCGTACGCGGTGGCCAACACCAGCGGCCTGCCCGAGGAGGAGTTCCGGGCCGGCCTCCCCACGGTGAGCGCCGCGACGATCCTCACCCCGGACGCCGACGGCGTCCCGGCCCTGCTCGCCGCGGTCCGCGACCCGTCCCTGGACACCGCCGCCGCGGCCCGCGCCGCCCTCAAGACGCGGCTGCTGGGCCCCGCGGACCCGCCGTCCCTGGTGCGCTTCGACGCGGCGGCCCAGGCGCTGTGCGCCCGGTCCGACGAGCGGCGGGCCCGGATGGCCGCACGCGCGGACGGCGACATCCCCTCCCAGCGGGAGGCGCGCGGGGACGCCGACGGGATAGAGCCCGCGGACGGTCCGGAGCCGGCCGGGCCCGGGGAGGCGGTTCCCGCCCCGGCCGGGGCGCCGGACCCGGCAGCCCGCGCGGGAGCCGGAACGGCGGAACCCTAGATGATCAATTCCAAGGGGTCC